>CAZQCJ010000058.1:0-11023 GCA_964591885.1 uncultured Gammaproteobacteria bacterium | reverse complement strand
CTCAATCTCTTCTGGGGGTGGAGTAATTTCTTCTTTAGCTGGAGGTTCAATTTTAGCTAGAATCTCTTTTTGATCAGTTAAAATTTTAACTCCAGCCATAACTTTAACTTTGTCGATGCTAACAATATCATCAACTGCTTTTAAGTCAGAAATGTTAACTTCAATCTTTTCCGGCAAATCGCTTGGCAAGGCTTCTACCTCAACTTCATTTAAAGGCTGAATTAAAATACCAATTTTTTCTTTAACCGCTGGGGCTTCACCAATTAATTCTACTGGAACTTTAGTTGTTACTTTCTCCTTAAGGTCAACCTGATAAAAATCCGCATGGAGCGGGTTATCATTAACAGAATGAAATTGAACGTTATGGATTAAAACTGGTCTTGTTTTTTCTTCGCCGACAATTTTAAGTTCAACCAGGCCTGTTTCACCGGCTTCCTTAAAAACAGGCAGAAAGTCTTTTACTGCCAACTGTACAGCCAGAGACTTAATTTTCTTCCCATAAATATTAGCCGGCAAAAGACCATCACGTCGTAAGATTTTTACCTTCTTTCCGGTAACTTTTCTTTTCTCAACAACTAGTTTTACTTTTTCTTTCTTATCAGGCACGGGGTTAATTTTATCATTTCACTAAGTCGATTTCAAATACCAAATCTTGATCAAAGGAGGGATTGAAAATAAAACCCTCACTTGTCCGACTACCCAGGGGCTTTGCCGCTGAAATTCTTAATTCGTCCGGTGTTATAAAACAAAAACTAAAGGCTTCATCTTTAATCCCCGGCTGTTTCTGGAGTAAGAGTAAATACTTATCTGTCTCTTCATTAAGTTTTTGGGTTAATTCCCAAGCAATTTCTATTGAGCGACTTTCTTGGATTGGAACTTCTAAAAGAAAACCAAAAACCTGTTTACCATGTTCTTCCTTAACTTCTCTTTCTAAAACCTCGCTTACTTCCCCACTTAAAGGATTAGTAATTTTCATTCCCTTAAGAGTTGCCCCTACTGGCGTATAGATTCTTACATAACTCTTATAGCGACCGCCAGGAAAAGAATTAGAACTGGAGTTATTCTGATAGTTAAGCCTTAGGGTTTCCTGAATCGTCTGGTCCTCTTTTATTTGAAGATGATGAGAGAAACTTCTTTTCAAAAAATAATTGGTTTTGTTAATCCCAACATTAGCCTCAACAACCATTAAATAATCAGCTAGACACTCTCCTGTTAAAGAGTGGCACTCCACTCCTTTAACAGCCCCATCCCAACCTAAATCAGCTAATATCGTCGTTGCCTGAGGGTCAGCTAGCCAAAAAAGCAAGTCTTTTGTTTTAAAAGAAGGCCAAATATTTTTAGCCAGAGCAAACCAGGTTTTTTCCTCACTCGTTTTTATCTCTTCAAAAAGAACCCGAGTAACACTGGCAAGAAAATCCTGCTTCTGAGTTGAGCCGGGGAAAAAATTAATTTCTGAATAATATTCGGCTCTTTCAAAAAAATTAGCTTCGTTAATTTTTTCCTGATAATCAGGCAATTGGATTTCACCGATGGCTTTTAAAATTTGTTGGGCTAAAGTCAAGTTAACGCCAATTACCCCATCAACTCTTCGCCCAGTCTCTTTTTCTAAAAACCAGGCGGCCCTGGCAGCTGAAGTCGGAAAATCCGGATCCCAATTGGAATCTCGTAAATACCAACCAGCTTCTCCTAAATATTTCTTTAAGTCACTGGGTGGCTCAACATGCCCTTTAAGTTGTCCATCGGCACTATAGACATCATTTACCTCAAAATCAATTAGCTTACCTTCGTCAAAAGTCAAAAGGCCGTAAGAGCCAATAAAACCACCGGTTGGCCTTAATTCACTATTGTTTTGCAATAAAACAAGATAAGTTTGTTTTCCTTTTAAACCAATTAATTCCGGTAAAAGAAAAATTCCTTGACGAGCTTGGAGAATCAAATTTCTCGCTTTAGCAATTTGTTCAGCTTCAGGACTTTGATTAAACTGGCTTTCTGCCAAAGAAAGCTGACTAAAACTCCAGTCAAGATCACTTTTAATTTCTTCAATTAAACTATTAAAGTCAATTACTTGTTTTTGAGAAACGGCTTTGAGAAGACTTTGAGTTTTAACACCTGCTTGGAGAAAATAGTAAAAACCTTCAGCTGTAGTCTCTCCTAAGTCAAACAATTGATTAAGCCACTCGGTTTTTTCTTGGCTTAGAAGATTTAAGAAGGGGTCGATCTGCTCAGCTTGATTTTTGCCTTTTTGAAAAAAATTTCTGGCTAAAAGAGATTTTTGCTGAGCTTTTAAAATATCCCCTTGTAAAATTAAGCTTTCAGTTTGGCTTAGACTTTGTTTCCCTAACCAACCCCATAAAGCCAAAGATGTCACAGGAAAAGTTACAGCCAAAAAAAGCAGAAGAATTAAAAGAAAAAAAACAGGTTTTTTAATTTTTATGGGTGAAAAAATTTTTCTCTCTTTCTTAATTGTTCCTTCTATTTCTGAAAAACCTTCCTGAAAATTAACTTTAGCTCGCCAACCGAGATCTTTATTTTCTCCAATTAAAACAAAAGAGCCACCATTAGTACGACCGCCAAACATCGCTTTTAACAAACCATAGATAAAATCAGAAATAAAAAGGGCTTGATCTTTTGAAAGATTATCTAATTTTTTCAAATATTGAAGAGCTGATTTCTCCATCCCTGGCCCGTAAACAAAAGGATAGCGGATAATACGAAAATTAACTTTTTGCATTAAAGACAACTGAAGAATTTTATTTTCCAAGTTATCTTTTCCTGAAGATGACTCAAGGGCAAAAAGAAACTTAGTGGTTGAGGGAGCCAAATTTAAAATCTCCTTAATCAAAGAAAAATCTTGGTCAAAACAAAAAACATAGTTGGCTTTTTTAAGAATCTCTTTATCTAAAGACTTACTGAAAAAAAATACTTGACAATTAGATAAAAGCAAACTCTTATTAAGAAAATTGTTGATTAAATTATCACCGCCAATAATTAAAACAACTGGTTTTTCTTGAGTCTCATTAATTTTGTGAAAATTTAATTCTGTCATTTTTTAGGCAATAATGTGAAAAGCAAAGTTTAAAAATTTTTTTGATCAAGAGTTTGATTAACTAAAGAGTCGGCTTGATAATTTTTTGCTCGCGGAATAAATCTGTAAGAAGTTTTTTGATAAATCTTTTTTTCTAAGACCTTGATTTTAATAATCAGATTTTTTAATTTTAAATTCTTAACTTTAAATTTCCCATTTAATTGGTTAACCACTAAAGTCGAATCCAAATGGAAATTTATTTGCTGATAGTTTTTAATAATTTCTTGATGCCCCAATAACCATTCTAGAGCTACAATCACCGCTTGATACTCAGCGACATTATTGGTAGCCCAACCAATAAACTGTCCAAAAGCAGTTATTCTTTCTCCGCTTTGGTTTTTAATTAAAATGCCAACAGCAGCCGGGCCTGGGTTGCCACGAGCCCCTCCATCAGTAAAAATATTCAAACAATTAATTTTAGTCATTTCTAAAATCTAAAAAATCCTCCCTTTATTTTTAATTAACTGGCATAAAGTTTTTGGAAAAACAAAAAATGAAGGAATTATTTTTAAAAATCGGGAGATAAAAAACATCGTAATTACCAGAACTAAACCTTCAGTAAAAACCGTAACTAAAGCAGCCCCATAATAGGTTAAACGGGGGATAATTATTAGATTAGCAATCACATTAAAAAATAAAGCAAAAAGAGAAACAGAAAAATAAGAGCGCTGTTTACCTAAACCGATAATCGTATAACCAGTCAAATGGTTAAAATAGGAAAAGAAAATAGCCAACGATAAAATTTTCAAAACCAAAACTGAATCAGCAAATTCACTAAAGCGTTGTTGAGTCAAAAACTTGATGATAAAAGGAGCGAAGGAAAAACTTAAAATTAAAACAACTATCGCCATTAGAAATAAGACGTCAAAAGATTTTTGGTAAATGACTCTTAATTTAGCCAGCCCTTGTCGACGAGCATAACGGGAAATAACTGGTAATAAAGAGTTCATCAAATAAGCAGCTCCTAAAATTAAAACATCATAAACCCGATAAGAAACAGCGTAAACTCCAACCGCTCCGCTTCCTTTTAAAGAGCCTAACATCACTGTGTCAATTTTATTATCAACGGTGAACATTAATAAAATCGCTCCCATTGGTAATGATTCAAGTAAAAATTTCTTCAGAAAATTTTTATCAAAGCAACACCTAAATCTAATCGTCTTTAAAGCTAGAAAACCAGCAATAGCCAGACCAATAATATTGGCCAACAAAACAGCCAAAATTAAGGCTGTTAAACCAAAGTGCCATTTTAAAAAAACCCAGGAAATTAAAAGGACCAAACCACTACCAAGAATATCGGCAACAGCTAATTTATACATTTGAAGTTTGGTTTGAAAAATTAAACCAAAGGAAGCTTTAATAGCAAAAACCATTAAAATTAAAGAGCCAATGAAAATTCCCTGACGAAGAAGTAGGGGGTGAGCTGTTTTTAAGGGTAAAAGATAACCAACAGCAATCATCAAAAGAGCCCCTAGACAAGCTAAAAACAAACGAATGAAAAAAACATTAAGTAAAATTTTATCCTGCCTTTTGGGGTTTTTGGCTGCTTCACGAACCCCGATAGTTGCTGTCCCCCAGTCAGTAAAAGAACCAAAAAGTACCACTATAGTCAAAATATACATATAATCCCCGTAACCATCCCGCCCTAAATGAGAGATTAAAAGAATCATTAAGGCTAGGCCAAAACCAACGGTAATCATTTTGGCAAATATTTGAACAATGGTGTTAAAGGCGACTTTTTGTGAAAGATGCATTGATTTAATAATAAACTAAGCTTTTAAGTTTGAGAAGACCAAGCTAAGCCTAAAAGAATAGTTAGGAGTAGCTGATTCTGCTGAAGGGTTAACCAATAATGATCAAAAAAGCCTAGGAAAAAAACTACGCTTAAAGCTGTTAATAAAAATTTTTTATTCTTTTCTCCCAGAAAAATTCTTTGGTAAGTTAAAAACAAAAACCAAAGAAAAATTAGAAAGCCCAGATAGCCTATTTCTGAAATCAATAGTAAATAAAAATTATGAACCGGTTGTAACCAATAAGTAAATCCGGTTAAAGACCAATAATTCGGTAAATAGACGATAAAATTATTAAGACCCACGCCAGATAAAGGATAGTCTTTTATCATCAGAAAAGAATCTTTTATTAATTGGGTTCTTTGAAAAAAGGCTTCATTGGTCGAGAGGTGGGAAGTGAAAGTTAACAAATAAAGAAAAAGGGTAAAAAATAAAGGAGTAAGAATAAAAGTTAAAATCCTTTTTGTCTTTTTAATCATCAAGATAAAGAAAACAAAAAGCCCCACGAACCAAACCGAACGGGAAAAAGAAAAAATAATAGCCAAGCCAACTAAAAGCCCATAGAGCCAGGCCCAAAACTTAAGTTTTTTAACAAAAGGCAATATTAAAAACAAGCTAACTAAAAGAAATCCAGCCAAAGCATTGGGATGAGAAAAAGTTGCATAAGAACGCAAAAACAAACGGCCGTTAACAAGGGTTTTGGCAATCCCCGGAGTAGTTAAATCAAAAGTTCTTTCACCTAACCACCAAAAAATTCCGTTTAAAGAACCCTGCTTAAAAAACTGAAATAAAGCAATTAAAGAAGAATAAATAACCGCTATTGATAGCGGCAAATAAAGATTAGATAACGAATGGCAATTTTTGGCAACATAATAACCGAGTAAAGTAAATTCAACTATTCTAATTAATTTATAAAAAGCTGCTCCTTGATTTAGAGCTAAAAAGGCATTGAGAACAAGATAGGTAAAAAAAGCAATTAGCCACCAATTTTTTTTTAACCATTTAAGAAAAATATTCAGCGATAATTTATTTCTGCATTCCCAAACCCAGGAAGCTAGAAGAGCTAGAGTTAAAAAATCAGTTAAATAAAGAGTTGGAGACAAATAGTCAATTTTTAATCCCAAGACAAAACTAAAGTCAGGCCAGAAATGGCGTCCAAGCTGAACAGGAAGAAGGAAAATTAATAACCAAAAGATTTTTTGATGAAGCTTCATTTTGAGCATAGCGAAAAACAAGGCTCTCCGACGTAAGCCGGGGGTTCTTATTCAATAAACTTCGGGGCAGTTTTTAAGACTTTGGTTTAATAATAACGTGTCTTTGGTTGCCTTCACCTTCCGAGATAGTCTCAACTTCAGGGTAATCGGCAAGAGCTAAATGAATAATTCTACGTTCAAAAGAAGACATTGGTGGAAAGATTTCTCTTTGCCCGGAAATTTTAACCTTCTGAGCCACATCCTGAGCCATTCTTTCTAAAGTTTCTTTTCTTTTCGCCCTGTAATCTTCAACATCCACTAAAACTCTTACCCATTGCCCAAATTTCCTAAAAGATATTAAGGTGATTATCTGTTGGATGGCATCCAAGGTTTGCCCATGATAACCAATAAGAACTCCAGGCTCATCACTATTGAAATGGATCACAACTAAATCCTTTTCTTTCTTAATTTGAAAGTCCGTTGTCAACTCCAAATGATTAAGTAAATCCTTTGTTATTTTTTCCAGATCTTTAACTTGTTTATCCATGGTGTTAAACCTCCCCAGCCAGCTACAAAATATTGCTGGGCAGCAGTAAAGAAAGAGAAAATAAACCAATAAAGAATCAAACCAGAAGGAAAAGAGTAGCCAATAAAGATAGTCATTAGTGGAAAAAGATAAAGCATCTGCGATTGCATACTAGTTGCCAGATCATCAGCTTTACCTTCGGTTTTAACTGCCTCTTTCTGGGCTTGAGCCACCGCCGGTTGCATCATTTTAGAAGATAAAAACTGAATAAAAGCCGCCAACAACAAAAACAAACCAGGGAGAGGAAAAGCCAAACCTGGTAAACGAAAAGTATCGGGTTTAGCTAAGTCCAGATAGCTAAAATGGGTGTTAATAACCGTTCCTTCAGCCAGCTTTAAGGATGGATATAAAACCTGATTAAGTTTTTCAATAACATCACCATCTGCTCTTAAGACGTGAATAAAAGCCTGATAAAGAGCAATCAAAATAATTAACTGAACAATTTGTGGTAAACACCCAGCCGCAGGATTAGCTCCGTGTTGACGGTAAAGCTCCATTTGGGCCTTGGCTAGTTGCTGGCGGTCGCTGCCATATTTCTTTTTAAGCTTAGCTATCTCAGGAGCCAGCTCTTTCATTTTCTGAGCTGCTTTCATTGAGGGTAAAGTAAGAGGAATCAAAAAACTACGGATAGCTACAGTCAAAACAATAATTGCTAAGCCAAAATTAGAAAACAAAAAATTATAAAAGAAAATTAGGGCATTAACTAAAGGTTGATAAAGAATGAGATGCCAAAGTGACATAAATTTAATTTTTATTTTTTAATAAAGGGAGTGGCTCATAACCACCTTTTGACCAAGGATGACAACGACAAATTCTTTTAATTCCCAGCCAACTTCCTCGCATTATACCATAACAACTAATCGCTTGATAAGTATATTCCGAACAGGTTGGTTGGAAACGACAAGAAAAATGCCAAGTTGTTAAAAAAGGTATTTTCTGATAAAAGCGGATTAATTTTAACAATAAAAATTTCATTCTCAATTTTCAATTTAAAAGTAATTTTGTTCTTTTAAAGAGATGCTCTATTTCACTCTCAATTTCTTTTAAACTTGTTTTAGTAATTGTTTTCTTGACCAAAAAAACACCCTTGGCTCCATTTTTAATTTGCGGATGCAAAGACCAAATAGCTTCGTAAATTAAACGCCTGATTTTATTTCTTTTAACAGCTTTTTTCTCAACTTTATTAGAAACAATCACGGCAAAACGAGAAGCGTCTTTTACAGAGTCAGATTTTAATAAAAGCAAGCCAAAAAACTTTGCCTGAAAAATATGACCATTTTTCTTCAAGCGCTTTAGTTCTGTTCTAAGAGGTAAGCGATAAGGTTTAGGAAGCATAAAATCAAAAGGAAATTTTTTTTCTGCCTTTTTGTCTTCTTCTTTTAATAATTTTCTTACCATCATGACTTTTCATCCGGTGACGAAAGCCATGCTTACGAGCTCTTTTAATTTTTTTAGGTTGATAGGTTCTTTTAGGCATAGACTAAGGATACTAAGATCTTAAGAAAAAAGCAAGGATTATTGGCAAACATGAGAAAATTGTTATTGACAAATTGTGGATAACTCTGTTAAATGAAAACGTTCCCCTGTCCCACTTTAATTTATCATGGATAAAGGAAGAGTTTGGCTTACTGTTTTGGAAAATTTAAAACTATCGCTTTCTTCAGCTAATTTTGCGACGTGGTTTTCTCGAACTTTTATTATTAATTTTAAAAAAATTAATCCTCAACGCCAGATTGTCGAAATTGGCTGCCCTTCTAGTTTTATCAGCAACACTATTGAAAACCGCTATTACGGTTTAATCAAAAATGCTTTAGATCAAACAACTAAGAAAAAAAATGATTTGGTCTTTATTGTTAAAGAAAATCCGTTTTTAAAAGAAAAAATCAGCTCCTTAGAAAAAGGAACACTTTTTGAAGTCTCAAAAAAAGAAACGGAAGATGAAGAGATTCAGGAAGCTTTTAAAAAAGTTGGCTTAAGACCTGATTTTAATTTTGAAACTTTTGCTGTTTCCTCAAGTAATCAAATGGCTCATGCGGCGGCTATGGCTGTAGCTCAATCCCTTAGTAAAGCCTACAATCCTTTATTTTTATATGGTGGTGTCGGAGTAGGGAAAACCCATTTAATCCAAGCCATTGCCAATACCGTTCTTAAAAAAAACCGTCGGGCCAAAATTATTTACTGCATGGGGGAAGAATTTACTAATGAAATTGTCAATGCTATCCGCGAAAAAACTACTAAGGAATTTAAAGAAAGATATCGCTCAGCTCGTTTATTAATGGTTGACGACATTCAATTTATTGCCGGCAAAAACACTGTTCAAGAAGAATTTTTTCATACTTTTAACGCCATTTGGCGGGCTGGTGGACAAATTATTCTTACTTCAGACCGTCGACCAGAAGAAATTAGTAAACTCGAAGACCGATTGCGTTCGCGCTTTGAAGGAGGATTAATTATTGATATCCAACCGCCGGATTTTGAATTAAGAACAGCTATTTTATTAATCAAAGCTCAGCAAAAAAATATTAAGCTCCCTATGGATATTGCCCAATTAATTGCCAGTAATATTACTTCAACCCGCAAGCTGGAGGGATTCCTAATTCGTCTAATAACCGAAATAGAAACTAAAAAAGAAATTCTTACTCCAGAACTAGTTAGGGCTTTACTGGGGCAAACTAATGATATGATTATTCCTCAAAAATTAGTCAAACCAAAAGAAATTTTAAGTGCAGTAGCAAATTTTTTTAACCTACGACTTTCAGAAATTACAGGACCAAAAAGAGATAAAAAAATTGCTCTTTCTCGCCAAATTGTTATGTATCTTTTAAGGAATGATTTAAAAATATCCTTAATGGATATTGGCCGTTTATTAGGAGATAGAGATCACACCACCATTATGCATGGTGTGGGAAAGATTACTCAACTCTTGCCTAACTCTGAGGATTTACGTGTTAATATTATGGGGATAAGAAAAAAGCTTTATGGATAAGTTTTTAAGGTTTTACACTTATCCACAATTAATTTTAAATTATCAACAGCTTTTTAAACAAAAATAAAACCCAAAAATTATTTACAAAAAAAGGAAGAAATACACTTATCCACAAGACTACTAATACTACTAATTAATATAAACAATATTACGAGGTTATAAAATTATTAAAGGTCATTGAGAAATAAGTTGAAATAAATTAAAATAAACACAGTTTGTTTTTTATGAATTTAAAATAAAATATGAATGTTTCAATTCTTCAAGAAAATTTAGCTAAGGGTTTAAGTGTAGTTAGTCGCTTTGTCACTTCCAAAACACAATTACCAATTTTAAATAATATTCTTATAAAAACAGATCAAGGAAGATTAAAACTATCCTCTACTAATTTAGAAACAGGTATTAATTTTTGGCTAGGGGCTAAAGTTGAAAAAGAAGGTGAAACTTGTCTTCCAGCTAAAATTCTAACTGAATATGTTTCTTCTTTACCACCGCAAAAAGTTAATTTTGAGCTGATTGATAATTCCTTAAAAGTTGATTGTGAAGATTATCAAGCAAGTTTTCTAACCCTACCAACAGCAGAATTTCCCTTAATTCCAAGTCTAGGTAAAAAACCAGGAGTTTTATTAAAAATAAAAGATTTACCTTTACTTATTAATCAAGTTACTCTTGCAGCTAGTCAAGATGAGGGACGGCCAGCTTTAACCGGAGTTCTTTTAAGAATAAAAAAGGGGAGTTTATTTTTAGTAGCTACTGATGGTTATCGTTTAAGCGTGAAAGAGATTAAGCAATTAGATAATATTGAAAAATTAGCCAAATTTCAAGAAGAGTTATTAGTTCCTGCTAAAGCCTTAATGGAGGTAGGTAAAATTTTAGCTGAAGGAGAAAAATCACCAGAATTAGGTTTGACAATTACCCCTAAAAACAATCAAATTATTTTCTCCACCCCTGAAGTTGAAATTATTTCCCGTTTAATTGAGGGTAAATTCCCTGATTTTGAAAAAATAATTCCTAATAAAGGGAAAACACAATTGACTATTGAAACAGAAAGTTTACTTCAAGCAGTAAGAACGGCTTCAATTTTTGCTAGAGAAGCGGCTAATATTATTAAGTTTAAAATAAAAAACAATAAACTAGAGATTAAATCCAATAATCCTCAATTAGGTGAAAATAAAATTATTTTAGAGGTTAAAAGTGAAGGGGATGGAGGGGAAATTGCTTTTAACGCCCGCTATCTAATGGATTTTCTTAACTCAATTAAGTCAGATTTAATTAATCTTCAAATAAGTGATCCTTTAAGTCCAGGTGTTTTTTCGCCAGCCAACGATAATTCTTTCCTTCATATTGTTATGCCGATTCGGATTCAAGAATAAAATAAAATTACCT
>CAZQCJ010000057.1:0-6653 GCA_964591885.1 uncultured Gammaproteobacteria bacterium | reverse complement strand
TAAAACCAATCTTTTTAAAAGCTTCGTTAATCTGAGAGCTTCCACCCACGCAAATAACGACTGAATAATTTTTACTTAATTTCTTAATCCACAGGAGAGCCTTCTCGCTAATTACATCACCGGAAATTTTTACTAAGCAGTTCTTTTTTAACATTGTTATTTTTTCAGTGGGCTTATCAGGACTCGAACCTGAGGCCTTTGCAATGTGAATGCAACGCTCTAACCAGCTGAGCTATAAGCCCGAGAGTGGTGGCCGCTAGAGGATTCGAACCTCTGACCTTTACTATGTCAAAGTAACGCTCTAACCAGCTGAGCTAAGCGACCTTTGCTTTTTTTATTTAATCCGCCTTTGGCGGAGAAAACAAGCTTCGCTTATTTTAACAAATTTCCCTCTTGAAAGCTAACTTTGTTTTAAGCATAATTAATTTATGAGCTTTTTTCGTCGCCTTGGTAATATTTTTCTAGATGTTATTGAAACCGTGGTTATCGCTTTGGCGATTTTTGTCATTATTTATCTTTTCCTCTTCCAACCCCATCAAGTACGAGGTAATTCTATGTATCCTAATTTCCATGACGCCGATTATCTTTTAACCGACAAAATTTCCTATCGTCTAGGAGACCCTAAAAGAGAAGACATTGTCATTTTTGTAGCTCCTAAAAACGAAGACTATGATTATATTAAAAGGATTGTCGGCCTCCCTGGGGAAAAAGTTAGTCTTAATGAAGATAATCATATTTTAATCAATAATCAA
Source organism: uncultured Gammaproteobacteria bacterium (assembly GCA_964591885.1). GTDB lineage: Bacteria > Patescibacteriota > Microgenomatia > PFEM01 > JAPLYW01 > CAZQCJ01. The sequence goes on along the minus strand of CAZQCJ010000057.1, from coordinate 5,901 downwards.
ATTTTATCAGAACCTTATTTACCTACAGAAACAAAAACTTACGGTGGGGCTTTTTTAGAAATCGGCGAAACAATAATTATCCCGGAAGATCAATATTTTGTTCTGGGCGATAACCGCAGCCATAGCTCCGACTCACGTGATTGGGGTTTTGTCCCTAGGGAAAATATCATCGGCAAAGCCTTAATCCGCTATTGGCCTTTAGATCGAATGGGTTCGGTAACAACCAAAAAAGATTAATTAAGAAGTTATTCTCTTGTAAATTTTTTGCAATTTCTCTTCTGTCTCTTCAATCTTCCCCTTAAGAACAATTAAAAGCCTTGTTTCAGCTCTTGAACGAGTTAGTTTAACGGCTACTTTATTATCCCCGCCTAAAGATTGATGAATATTATTGCTAATTTGATCAGTTTCATCGGAAATCACATGGGGCGGACGAGCTGTCCCTTTAACAATCTGTCCTCCTTTTTTCTTTACCCGTCGAGCCACATCTTCAGCACGCCTCACAGACCCTGACTCTCTTAAAATTACCTTGTAGGCTTCAACCATTAGTTTAGGGTCTTCAATGCTGGCTAAAGCTCGAGCATGTCCTTCGGTAATTAAACCAGATAAAAGACCGTCTTTAAGAGCATCAGGAAGATTCAAAAGTTTAATAGAATTAGAAATATAGGCGGGACTTTTACTAATTCTCTGGGCAATTTCTTTATTGCTTAAATTAAATTCCTCCATTAAACGAATAAAAGCTTGAGCTCGCTCAATCGGATTCAAATCCTCACGCTGAACATTTTCTACTATAGCCATTTCCAGCATTCCCTGAGGCGTAGTCTCTTTAATAAGAACCGGCACAGTTTTTAAACCGGTTAGTTTTGCTGCTCGCCATCGACGCTCACCAGCAATAATTTGATACCCAGCTGGTGTTTTGGCAACAACCAAAGGCTCTAAGACACCGTGTTCTTTAATTGATTCAGCTAAATCACTTAAAGATTCCGGAGTAATTAAACCTCGAGGTTGCAGAGGGTTAGATTGGAGTAAAGTAATATCGATATCAACAATTTGTTTTTGATCCATAATTTAGTTTATAGCAACAAAACTATTACCTTTAAGATTTTTAAATTCAACTATCCCGTCTTTTAAGGCAAACAAGGTATGGTCACGGCCTAAACCGACTCCTTCGCCAGGATGAAATTTTGTTCCTCTTTGACGAATAATAATTTGTCCTGCTTTAACTTTTTGCCCACCAAAAATCTTTAGACCTAGTCTTTTGCCTTTACGGGGAGGATGTTGTCTTGTTTTGCCACCAGATTTAGTATGCGCCATAATTTCCCTTTTTCATCAATATAAAAAAAATTTTCACAGATGTCAAGCAGAAGTAATTTTTTCAATCTTAATTTTAGTTAATAAAGGCCTGAATCCCTTGACCCGACGTTGACGAGATTTAGCTTTATAAGTAGCAACGCGGATTTTTTTGCCTTTAAATTGGTCTATTACTTTGGCCTTAACCTGAGCCCCTTTAATCAACGGCTGGCCAATTTTAAACTGACCATTACCGGCAATTAACAAAACTTCTTCAAGGATAATATTTTTATCCTTTTCAGAGCTAATTTTGTTAACCTCAAGCTCATCACCTTCAGAAACTTTGTATTGAAAACCGGCGATTTTAACAACAGCGTATTTTTTCATAATGTCTCCATTGTAATCTTTTTCCTACCTAATCTCAACTATCTGTTTTCTTTCTTCCTCTTTGCCAATACTAACAATAATTCCTAAGACCATCATTGTCGAAAGCAATGAGCTACCGCCATAGGAAACTAAAGGAAGGGTAATTCCAGTAACCGGCAAGATACCCAAATTCATTCCTAGATTAACAAAGATTTGACTGAAAAGAAGAGTAAAAGCGCCAATATAAATCAAAAAAGCTAACTGATCATGGCTATTACGAGCTAAATTTAAAATCCGCCAAAGTAAAAGAAAAAACAGGCCAAGAAGGAGAAAGCTACCAATAAAACCTAACTCTTCAGCTAGAGAAGCAAAGATAAAGTCAGTATGGCGTTCAGGCAAAAAGCTCAAGTGTGATTGGGTTCCTCGCCCCAAACCACGACCCATAAATTGTCCGGAGCCAACAGCAATCATTGATTGGATAACATTAAAACCAGCCCCTAAAGAATCAACTCGAGGGTTTAGAAAAGTAAGGAGCCTTTGCTTTTGGTAATCTTTTAAAAAAAACCAAAACAGGGGCAAGATAAAAAGGAAAAGGGTAAAAGATAAAGCCAGCCATCGACCCTTCATCCCTTTAGCTAAAACAATCCCTGACCAAAAAAACAGAACTACCAAACTACTCCCTAAATCAGGCTGGAAAAAAATCATCAAAAAAGGCAGTAGTAGCAACAAAAAACCATTTAAAACTTTTCTCGGATTCATTTCTTCTGCAGAAAAAAAGACAGCAAAAAACAAAATCAAAAAAGGCTTAACAATTTCCGAAGGCTGGAGACCAAAACCGCCAATTTCCAACCAGCGAGTTGAACCACGGATGACTTGACCAAAAATAAGAGTAGTCAGAAGAAAAAAAATTGAGCTGAAGTAAAAAATCCAGGCTAAACGATGATAGCGGTGATAATCAATCTGCGAAAAAATAAAAAAGAGAAACAGGCCTAAAAATAGCCAGACTATTTGTTGGGAAAACAAAGAAGGGGCAATGCTTTTTATAACTACTAAACCTAAAAAAACAATAATTAAGGCTAAAAAAAAGATTAACCAGTCAAAATGATGAAAAATTCTCAACATTTATATTTATTTGAAAACAAGGTTTTTTAATTAAGTCTGGATTCCTATTTAACGATTTTTAATTCATTACCTAATAAAAGTTCTGTCGCTAAGGTCTGTCTTCTAATATATTCTTGGAGTCCTTTAGAACCAGGCCATTTTACATTATAAACTTTGATTTTTTCATCCAAATGACAGTTAGCTTTCTTTCTTAAGTCCTGAATTTGTCGAACCAATTCCCTTGCCTCCCCTTCTGCTTTCAATTCTGGGGTAATTTTAGTATCCAAACTAACCTTTAATTCCCCTTCACTTTTTTCAACTATGACATTTTTAACATTCAGCTCGTCTTTAATCAGTTGGCTTAAATCTTTTTGAATTGACCATTGGCAATTTACAATCCGTATCTCTTCCAAGGGTTGTCTGACTTTAATCTCTGCTTCTTTTCTTTTTGCATGCCCCAATTCGCAAATTTTTCTAATCAGATTCATTTCTTCTTCCAGCTTTTTATTAATCAATTCTTGCTTAAAGCTTGGCCATTGCTCCAAATGAACAGATTTTTTGTCAGTTAAGTTTTTAAAAATTTCTTCAGCTAAAAAGGGAGTAAAAGGGGCTAAAATTTTAGACAAAGTGACTAAGGCTTGATAAAAAGTTTGGTAACAATTTTCCTTGCTTTCTTTATTTTCCGCTATTAGGCTCAAACGGTCACGCGAACGACGAACATACCAAATGGAAAAATCATTAATAAATTTTTCAATCGCCATGGTCGCAGAAAAAGCATTAAAATCTTTCAAAGAAGACGTAGTTTGTTTAATTAAATTATGCAAGCGGGAAAGCAACCAGCAATCTAAAATATTCCGACTACTTCTTTTGACTTCTTTCGGTTGCCATTGATTAAGTAAAGCATGGCTAACAAAAAAATTATAAATATTCCAAAGCAGTAAATGGAAGCGGCGTCTGGTTTCATCGGCTTGACGATAACCAAAAATTAAATTCTGTTCTGGATTTTGGGAAACAAACATCCAACGCATAACATCAACACCGATTTTATCCGCCCCTTGGTTAAATTCAATTGAATTACCTAAGGATTTATGCATTACCTGTTTATCCTCACCTAAAACCGAACCGTGTCCTAAAACTGTTTTGAAAGGTCTTGTCTTCTCTAAAACTGCTGACATGGCAATCAATGAATAAAACCAATTCTTAAATTGACCAGGTAAAGATTCGGTAATAAAATCTGCTGGAAACCATTGCGACCAATATTTTCTATCAGTTTGATAATTTAAAGTGGAAAAAGGTACAATTCCGGCATCCAGCCAAGGGTTACCAACATCTTTAATTCGCGAAGCTAATCCTCCACATTTAGGACACTTAATCTTAATTTCATCAATCCAAGGACGGTGAGGCGAGTGATTTTTAAATTTACCCCACCCTTCAATCGCCTTTTCTTTTAGTTCCTGATAGCTACCAATAACTTCAAAATGACCACAAGGACATTCCCAAATCGGTAAAGCTAATCCCCAATAACGTTTTTTCGAAATTAGCCAGTCTTCCATGTTTTTCAACCAATCCAATTCTCTCTCTTTTCCCCAAGAAGGCAACCAATTTATCTTTTTGGTAATAGCCGTCATTTTAGGCCGTAACTCATCCATAGCAAGATACCATTCTTCGACTAAACGCCAAACCAACTCGGTTTTGCAACGCCAACAAACCGGATAACGGTGTTTGTATTTTTCAATCTTAAAAAGAAAAGAACCTTTATCTTTTTCTTTAAGATAATTGATTATTATTTCTGGATGGTTTTTAGCATTTTGACCAGAAAGTTGACCAAAACCATCTAAATAGTTAGCTTCTTCATCAATTACTTCCATCAAATCTAAATTCTCTTTTTTAGCTAAACGAAAATCTTCTTGACCAGCGCCAGGAGCAATATGAACAATCCCCGTTCCTTCTTCAGCCGTCACCAAATCTTTATCTAAAACTACCTTATGAACAATATCTTTTAATCTGGGCAAATTATCAAAAGGCCCTTTATATCTCCAGTTTTTTAGCTCTTTTCCTTTAAATTCTTTAATTTCTTGCCAGTCTTTGTCTAAAATCTTTTCCTTTAAATCTTTTAAAAGAATTAAAACATCTTTCCCTTTTTGATAAAGACCGTATTTAAAATCAGGGTTAACCGCCAAAGCAACATTAGCCGGAATAGTCCAAGGCGTAGTTGTCCAAATTAGGAAAAAGGTATTTTTTTTATCCTTAATAGGCAGCTTCAAATAAACAGAGTCATGAGTCAATTCTTGATATTCTTCGGTTAAAATCTCATGCTGGGAAATAGCCGTACCACAACGAGGACACCAGGGAACCGAATCTTTTCCCTTATAAAGCCAGCCGTTTTCGTGACATTTTTTCAGGAAAGACCAAATCATGTAATTATTCTCGTCACTCATCGTATGATAACTATTTTCCCAATCCATAAAATAACCCAAGCGTTTTGATTGCTCGGTTTGAACTTTAGCGAACTTTAAAGTCCGTTCTTTACATTTATTGACAAATTTTTCGATACCATATTTTTCAATATCTTTTTTATTCTTAAAACCTAATTCTTTTTCCACTTCAACCTCTACCCATAATCCCTGATTATCAAAGCCATTTTGAAAACGTTGTTGATAACCACTCATATTGAAAAAGCGTTGCCATAAATCTTTGTAAGTTCTTCCCCAAGCATGATGAACACCCATGGGATTATTGGCCGTAATCGGCCCGTCTAAAAAAGAGAATTTTAATCTTGAGTTTTTATTTTTCTGAAGATACTTCTCTAAAATTCCTGATTTCTCCCACCAATCAAGAATCTTTTTCTCAATTTTAACAAAATCAACTTTAGGGGTAGTCGGTTTAAACATAATGATATTATTCTACAAAAAAACACTCTTGAATTAAAGAGTGTCATTTTTTATCGCCTTTTAGTCTATATATTTTTTATTTACCAAATTTTGCTTTTTTAAATTTTGAGTTGACTTCTCCCAAGACTTCTATTAAAAGCTCACTGTATTTATCAGATAATGAGTAAGTGTTTGATTTGAGATCAAAAACAATAGTTTGCCTAGCCTCTCCAGTAATAAAGACGAGATCACCACTTCCTGAAGATTTGTTAAAATA
>CAZQCJ010000056.1:0-9095 GCA_964591885.1 uncultured Gammaproteobacteria bacterium | reverse complement strand
GCACTAAGGACGAATAGCTCAGCTGGTTAGAGCGTCTCTCTTACACAGAGAAGGCCAGAGGTTCGAATCCTCTTTCGTCCACAAACAATATGTTAAAATAAAAAAACAGGCCGAGGTAGCCAAGGTGGTCACGGCGCGTGTCTGAAAAACATGAGATGACGGTTCGACTCCGCCCCTCGGCACAAAAATAATTACTAGAGCAGTTGCGGGTGTAGTTCAGCAGTAGAATATTTCCTTGCCAAGGAAAAGGTCACGGGTGCGAATCCCGTCACCCGCTCCAATCCCCAAGAATCATTGCGAGGTCGTCTAACGGTAGGACAGCGGCCTTTGAAGCCGTCAATGATGGTTCGATTCCATCCCTCGCAGCATGAGTTTTGATAAATTCTTCTCGAATTGATATAATTATAGGATGATTAAGGAGATTTTTGTTGATCAATATTTAACAAGAATAAAAGATCATGCTCCTTGCCCCAATCACATTCAAAAAATCAATCAAGTAGAAGAAGTTTTAAGCTATCCTCCTTTTACAGAATCTAAACCAATTGATACTTTCTGTGATTTAGATGGTGTAGTTTTGTCTTTTTCTTTAAAAGAAGGAGTTAATTTTAACTCTCTTTTGTCTTTAGCTAGAGTTGCCCAAGCTTCCAGACAGATAACTCTCTGTAGTTTTAGACCAAAAGTATCTGATAGTTTTTTGCTAAATCGTTTTTGGGAAAAGAAAAAAATTAGTTGTTGGCCAGTAATTAGTCAGAGTTCTACTGACAGAATAGAAAAATTCTTTGCTCATGTTGCTCCTCAAACTAAGGTTGCTTTTAATTTGGGGGCATCTAAATTAAGCAAAAAAAGTTTAATTGAACCGATAGAAAAAACTTTAACTTCTCCTCATTCAGAGGCAGTTTTAATTGGGAGTAGTGTTTTTGATCGCCTTGGATTAAAAAGATTATATTCCCAATTACCTTCAGATTGGTTAAAGCGGCTTTGGTATTTCGACACTCAAAAAATTATTTTTTAATATGGCAAAAAATAAAAATTGGTCAGACTATGTTACTAAACACAGTTTTGCCCTTGATTTAGAAGAAGGCGTTTTTACTTGGAAGAATCCTAAAAAAATTGCTACTTCTCTAAAAAAATCAGCGGAGAACTCTCTGAGAAGAAAAGCTTCACCTTTTCAATCGGCCATGAGTATGCTTAATTTTTATATTAATCGAGCTGGGAAAAATTTGCCTCCTGAACAAAAAGAAATCCTTAATAAAGCAAAAGCAGAATTAAGAAAATTATTCAGGGAAAAATAAGCTTAAACTATTGACACCTTGCTAAATTGAGATAAAATTTAATCATAAACAAATTAGGAACATTGAAATTAATTTGATTTGGGGTTTAAACACAGAAAAAGCCTGTGGGGGTTTCACTCTTTGATCCCAAAGATTATAAAAGCTTCGGGGTGATTATCTCGATTTTTTCGAAAAGATTGGCTAACTAACCAATCACCCCGACCAATCTTGGGATGAGGCACTCGAAAATCGTCTATTGAGTATTGACTACGATGATTAGAGTTTTACTAATAAGTCCTCATCCAGGAGTAGGTTTATAATCGCTGATTTAAAAGCGAGAAGAGAATAGAAAGAAATAGGATTTTTTATTAAAATCATCATTTATTTATTATCATATAAACTTTTCCTATTTTTTTCTTCCACCTACTCCAGTTACTTCATTAAAGTCGGTTAAACGCCGGCTTTTTTGATGACCAAAACTTTGCTATAATAAGTACATCTTGCCGAGGTGTTGGAATTGGTAGACAAGAGAGACTTAAAATCTCTTGGTGGTAACCCCACCGTGCGGGTTCGAGTCCCGCTCTCGGCACTGAGACGGGGAGTAGTTCAGCAGTAGAACGCTCGGTTTGGGACCGAGAGGTGGCAGGTGCGACTCCTGTCTCCCCGACACGAAAATGGCAGAAGTAGGCTTTGATCAGCTTAAAAAAAATCGAGAAGTATCTTTTAAAGAGATGCTTTTATTTTCTCCTCTTGATGAAATTAACAAAGATGAAACCGGACAAATCAGATTTGTTGAAGGATTAAATGGCCCAATTGCTTTTCTTTCTTCAAAGGGGATTAACTATAAACCATTCAACGAAGACATTCAATATCTTAATAACTGGTCGAATTTCTTTGCCTCAATTGACGGCATGGGAGGGATGGGAAAAGAAGGTAGTGGTCGTAAAGCTGCATTCATTTTAGCTGAAGAAATGAAAAAAGGGACAAACGAAAGCCAGAACATTAAAAAGATTCATTTAAAAGCTCATTACCAGATGCGGGCAAATCATCTAGGAGAAGGAGGAGTTTGTTATTTAACTGCCCAAATAAAAAATAACACTCTGGAAACCAATCAAGCTGGTGATGTACGTGCTGTTATTATTAAAAAAAACGGACAAATATTTGAGACCCAAGATGAATGTCTCCCTAATAAAAAAAACACTGTTTATAATTACATTCAGGGCAATAGCTTAGGAAAAATAACCAGCCACAAATTTCCTTTAGAGGTTGGCGATCGCTTGGTGATTGCCTCTGATGGAGTTTGGGATAATTTTTATTCTTCTAAAAATTCTCTGCAAGAAGAATCAACAAAAAATCTAGCCAGTCTGATTAAAGATAAATCTATTCGAGAAGCAATTAATCTCCTTAATCATTATTTAAAAAACAGAATGTCTTCCGGCAAAGGTAAACCTGACAATTACAATCTCATCATTTATGATTTCGTCAAGCCCACACGAGGCAATCTTAACTTAAACAACGCTCAAAATATTAGAGAGCTATTGTTGTCTTTTGATCACCTCAAAGGAATTCAAGGCTCCAGTCAATATTATTCCCCTGAACAATTAAAAAGCATCGTCAAAAGATTTTTCAATGGAGAATTGACCAAAAATCATCTTACCAGAAGTGGTGATTTAAGAGAGAAAGTCTTACAATTGAGTGCCAAAAGATAATAATTTTATTCAATATCAAAACCAACGTTTTTTAAGAAGAACCAAAAGAGCAGCTAGAGAAAACAAAAAAGTAATGCCGATAATCCAATTAAAAGCCAAAGGGTTATCGGCCAAAGGCAGCCTGACATTCATCCCATAAATACTAGCAATAATAGTCGGAATAGTTAAAATAATCGTTAAAGCAGTTAATAATTTGATGACTCGGTTTAAATTATTGGTAATAATTGTAGAATAAGACTCCCTAATATTAACAATCGTTTTTAAATCAGCTCTGCATCTTTCGATTAACTGGCCTGTTCCTAAAGACAAGTCTTCAATTAAATCCTTGTCTTTTTCATATAGTTTTAAAAATTTACCTGACAATAAATCTTGCAAAAGATTATTAATAGGATTCAAGGCTGTTAGAAAATCATTAAGAATAATCTCAAAATTTACAAAACGAATAACATCCTTATTTTCAATTTTTTCTAGTTTAACGCTCACACTGCGAACATTTTTACTAATATCAGTTAAAAATTTATTGTAAACTTGGTTAATTCTTGAGAATATTTGCAAAAATAATCTGGTTTTTTGTGTTGTATAAATCTCTTTTCCGTGAGTAAAATCCTCTAAAAAGGGGAGCTTTTTAGAACAAATGGTAGTCAGGAAATTATTGCTAATCGCAATTAATAAAGGAATAGTGATAACTTTTTCCTCTTCTCTATAGGGAACTCTGGTGAAAATATAAGTGATTTGCTCTTCAACTTCCAAACGGGGAACTTCATGCGGATCTAAGGCATCTTGTAATAAATCCGCCTCTAAATTAAGGTTCTTAACCAAATATTTTATTTCTTTCTCATTAGGATCTTCGACATAAACCCAAGCCCCAACATTAAAACTTCTTAAAGATTTTAATGTTTTATCATTAATCGTTTTTTTACAGATTTTAATCATTTGGTTTATTTTAGCATGAATTTTTGTTAAAATTAAACCATGCGGGAGTAGCTCAGCTGGTAGAGCGTCTCCCTTCCAAGGAGAAGGTCGCGAGTTCGATCCTCGTCTCCCGCTCAGAGCGCCTGTAGCTCAACGGATAGAGCAGGAGTGTTCTAAACTCAAGGTTGGGGGTTCGATTCCCTCCAGGCGCGCTCTTTACTCTTCTTTATTGACTTTTGCTATAGGATAATATAAAATAGCTTTAGTAAAATGTCACAAGAATTTATCATTTTTCAATCTCGTCTGGCCAAAAAATCGGGAACCATTATAATTAATAAGCCGAAAAGATTTAGTTTCTCCAAAAATCTTTTTTCACTTTTAATTACTATCCCTATTATCATCAGCCTCTATATCATTTCACCTTTAATTATTGGCGAGATCCAAAATTACTCTCTCAAAAATAAAAAGGGACAAATAACAACCACCCGAAGTAAATTCAGTTATATCTTATCACCCAAAGACGAAGAAATAGAACTAGTTATCCCTAAAATTGCGGTTCATACCAAAGTTTTAGTTAATGTTGACCCAACTAAGGAAAAGGAATACAACCAAATTTTAAATGACAAAGCAGCTCATGCTCTAGGCTCAAATTTGCCAGGACAAAAAGGTTTAATCTATTTATTCGGGCACTCGACCAATTCCATTTTCAACGTTGACTTCTTTAATCCAGTTTTTTACAACATCAAAGATCTTGAGGTAGAGGATTTAATCACTCTTTTATACCAAGGTAAAGTCTATAATTATCAAATCAATGAGAAAAAGATTGTTGAAGCTGACGATTTAAGTGATTTAAAAGCTGAAACCAATGAGGAAAAATTAATTTTACAAACTTGTTGGCCGCCAGGAACAGACTGGAAAAGACTTTTACTAATTGCTAATCCTATAACTTGACAAATAAAGATTTATCGTGTATAGTGTTATCACCTGCCTAAGATGCAGGTTTTTATTTTATAAAAAAATGAAAAACAAAATTTTAATCATCAGTTTTTTAACCGCTTTGATTTTTGCTTTAGGAACTAAAGTGGTTTCCGCTCGTTGTGTTCAGCAATACGGTGGGGGAGAAACCTGTTATGAAGGCGAGCTAAGGCTGGATAAAGTTGTTAAAAACCCTTCAAGCGGAACTTACGTTGATAATCTTTTTTCTTCTGACCCTAATTTTTCCGCTGACCAGGAAGTTTGGTTTAAACTGAACGTCAAAAACACCGGCTCTGACGATTTAAATGATGTTGAAGTCAAGGATAAATTCCCCAGCTATATTCTTTTTGTTTCCGGCCCCGGTAGCTGGAATGACAGTGATAAGACTTTAACCTGGAAGATTGATCATCTTTCACCCGGGGAAAGTAAAGACTACGAAATTAAAGGCCAAATCGTGGGTGAAAACAGCTTGCCAACTGATTCAGGCACTTACTGCGTCACCAACTATGGCGAAGCCAAAAAAGACGATAAAAGCGCTAGTGACACTTCACAGCTTTGTATCAGTAAAAAAGTTTTAGGTATCACCTATATGCCCAAAACCGGCGCCAATTTATATTTGATTATTTCTTTATTATTAGTAACATTTAGCTTCGGAATTATTTTCCGAAAGCAGTTCTTGAAATAAAAGTTCTGAGAGCTGAATTTCACTAATTCAAGAACAGCTCATTTACATACCCATCTTAAAAAACCAGAGAGGAAAAATTTGGAGGTGATTCTAATGACACGGGAAACGAATGATAACAAGAGGATTTGGCTTAGACCATTAATTATAGGAGTGATAATTATTGTCATTTTTGTTCTTACTTTAGGCTATGGATTTAAATTCTATAATTCCTGGCTTAAATATGGTCAAAAAGCCGAAGCAGAAGAGAAAACTATTGTTGAAGAAACAATAGTGGAAGAAAAAGCAGAACCTGAAACAGCAACCATTGAAGAGGAAGAAGCAGCAGAAGTTGTTGAAGAAATTTCAACAGCTGTTCCTGAAGGAGTTATCCCAGAACCATACGAGAGTGAAGGAGGAATTCCTTACAGCGGCTCTGAGTGGACCTGTGATGTTGCTCCTGATGAAATAGAATGTCTTTCTGTTGGTCCAGGTGAATCAGCTGGTGTTGAATTCAAAGGCGGTGCTAATCCTGATGAAAGCGGTATCTTTATCTTCCTTCCAGGAGAAGAAGTAATTAGGTACAAAGTTTCAAAACTTTTTGAAGGATCTAACTGGCATGGTGCTTATGATTATGACCGCATTCCTACGGATGAAGACTGGAAATTACTAGTTGAAGACAGAGTCCAAGCAATGATGGAACCACCGAATGGGACATCTGGAAAAGGTTGTCAAATAGTTAAAGTTGCTGTCATCTCGGGTGATCAGGTTATTTATCAAAAAACTTTTGAAAAACAATAAACGTTAAATTTCTCTGGAAGCAGAGATGGGTAAAGACAAAGGGGGAGTAAGAGTCCAAAATTGATTAATTCAATCAAAAACTCTCTACCTCCCTTTGTCCACAAAAACTTCTTTAAATTCTTAAAAAACAAATTTTCTGTTAAAATTAAAACAATGTTATCTCTTTTTAAAAAAAATCTTCCGGTTTTTCTTTTAGCAACAATCGTTTTTATTATCTGTTTTCTGAATTACACCCCTGGAACCTGGCTTTCTGGTTGGGATACACTTCATCCGGAATTTAATTTCCCTTTAAATTTACAAAGATTGTTGAATGGCGTTTGGCGGGCCGAGCAGGGTTTAGGGGCAGTAGCCGGCCATTCTCATATGGCTGATTTACCCAGAGTCTTATTCTTATGGTTTAATTCTCTTTTCTTGCCAACTTCTTTTTTGCGCTATCTCTATTTCTTTATTTGCTTGATTTTAGGCCCTTTGGGGGTCTATTTTTTTCTGCTTAAAATTGTTTTTAGAGAATGTCTTGCTTTAGAAAAAAAGTTTTTTTCTTTTTTGGGAGCCTTATTTTATCTTCTGAATCTGGGGACGCTCCAGCATTTCTTTGTTCCTTTTGAGATGTTTGCTACCCAATATGCGGCTTTAGGCTGGTTGTTTCTTTTCGCTACCCAATTCTTGCAGAAGCCGAAGAAACAAATTTTAATCCTTTTTGCCTTAACCACTTTTTGGGCTACACCGCAAGCTTATGCTGCCACTCTATGGTATGCATTTTTTATTTCCCTTATTGTTTATCTACTGAGCTGGTTAATCATTAATCGCTTTAAATCGATAAAGCAGATTTTTATTTTAATTGGTGTTACTTTAATTATTAATTCTTTCTGGCTTTTACCTAATCTCTACTATATTTTCCAGCACAGTGGAGAAGTCTTAAGCGCTAAGATTAACCAGCTTTTTTCTGAAGAAGCCTTTTTACATAATTATCAATACGGCAATTTGCAAAACGTTGCTCTTTTAAAAAACCATCTTTTCTCCTGGACACAACTTAATTTCGATACTGCTAAATTTGATCTCTTGTTTAAAAATTGGCTTGCCTACTTTCAAAATCCAGCTGTTTTCATTTGGGGCTATTTATTCTTTTTTCTAATTATCTTCGGATTAATGATTAGTCTCTTTAAAAAAGAAAAACTACTTTGGCCTTTTATCCCTGTTTTCCTTTTCGCTTTTATTTTCTTAATTAATGCCACCCCGCCCTTTAGCTATTTCTTTACCTTTTTGAGAAATCATTTCTCTATTTTAAAAGAAGCCTTGCGTTTTCCTTTTACCAAGTTTTCGCTAATTTTGATGTTTACTTATAGTCTCTTTTTCGCTTTTGGTTTATGTTCTCTTTATCAAATCATCAGTAAATTTTTTAGGAAAAAAGTAATCTTCCTTGTCCTTGTCTTGCTTATTCCTTTTTTACTTATTATTTTCTCCTGGCCGGTTTTCCAAGGCCAACTTATTAACCAACGATTGAGACTTAAAATTCCCCAAGAATATTTCCAACTCTTTGACTGGTTTCAAAAGCAAGACAACGGCCGAATCCTACAATTACCGATGTCAGGTCTTTGGGGTTGGGAGTACTATGACTGGGGCTTTCAAGGGGCTGGTTTTTCCTGGTTTGGCTTAAAACAACCGCTTTTAACCAGGGATTTTGACCGCTGGAATCTGAAAAACGAAAAAGCCTATCAGGAACTTTCCTATGCTTTGTATGCCCAAAATTTACCTCTTTTTGAAAATTTATTAAGTAAATACGAGATTAAATATCTTCTGCTTGACCAAAGCCTTATTGACCCTGAACATGACGAAAAAATCTTTTTTTTAGAAGAAACAAATGATTTTCTGACTTCATCACAATTAATAAAACAAGAAAAAGACTTTGATTTTCTAAAGATTTATAAATTTGATAAAGAGCAAGCAATTAGTCAAGTTTCTCCTCAATTAATTGATTTTACCAATCCACCAGATGACTTGAAAAACCAGGCAAAAGAAGAGGCAATCACCTACGGACAAATCAACCTTGATGAATTTGAGTTAAAAAAACCAATTATTTATAAATTTGACTTAGAAAAATTAGGGCTTCAGCCAGCCCTTTGCGGAGCTGCCCAGGAAAACCAAATTTTCGGTTTAAAGCCAAACGAGAATGGCTTTATCCTTTACGGAAAAAATAGCTTGTCGTGTGTCAAAATTCCTTTGGAGAAAATTATAAGCCAAAGGCCAATTGAAAATTTTCTCTTAAAAATCAGTTTTAATAATGAAAAGGGTGATATTGATTTTTGTTTGGCTAAATGGGGAAGCAATGATTGTCTTGAAAGCAAAAAAGAAGATAACGGTTTTTATTTCTCTTTCCCGTCTAATCGGGAAATCAAAAATTACGAGTTGAGATTTCTACTGAATACTCAGCATGAAGAAAAAGAATCTTTGGTTGAAAATGTTAAAATTTCAACTTTCCCAAGCAAAAAGAAATTAACACCGCTAATTGTTGACAATCTGCAATTTGAGAAATCTATTGAATATTCCTCTTTAGGAGAAGAAGTCAGAGACACTTTTTCCTACCCGGAATTAAGCCATACTCAAAGCTATGCCCTTTTAATAGAGGCGGAAAATAAAAGTGGTTTACCTTTGCGCCTTTGTTTAACTAACTTTACATCTAAAAGATGTGACCTTTACGATAATTTAAAAGATGGCCAGAATATCTTCTTTATCCCGCCCACAGACAAAGAAGGCCAAGGATATGATCTT
>CAZQCJ010000055.1:0-13002 GCA_964591885.1 uncultured Gammaproteobacteria bacterium | reverse complement strand
GGGGATTATTCTTATAAAAACTGGTATTTTACCCAGTACGGTCGGACTGAAGGCTTAATTGATATTGTCAAAGCCATTAAAAGGTCAACTGACACTTTCTTTTATAAAGTCGGTGAGTGGATTGGCCCAACTCGTTTGGCTTCTTGGGCTGAAGCTTTTGGTTTAGGGCAAAAAACAGGAATCAATTTGCCAGGGGAAATCAAAGGGCTGGTTCCTAGCCCTGATTTAAAAGAGAAAAGCGGAGAACGATGGTTTTTAGGCAACACCTATCATTTTTCAATTGGCCAGGGCGACTTATTAACTACACCTCTACAGGTAAATCTCATGACCAATGTTATTGCCAATGGTGGAAATCTATGCCAACCACAATTAGAAAAAAAATCAACAGAAAACAAAGAAAAGATTTGTCAAAGTCTAGAATTAAAAGAAGAAACAATAAGTTTGATAAAAGAAGGGATGGTTGGGGTTTGCTCTTCCGGAGGAACAGCCTTTCCTTTTTTTGATTTTCAACCGCAAGTGGCTTGTAAAACCGGAACAGCCGAATTTGGTGATCCAGAAGAAAGGACTCATGCCTGGCTAACAGCTTTTGCTCCTTTAGAGGAGGCAGAAATTAGCGTTACGGTTTTAGTGGAAAAAGGAGGAGAAGGGTCATCAGTAGCAGCGCCAATAGCCAGAAAAATAATGGAGGGCTTCTTTCATAATGAGTGATTCTTCTTCGCCTTTTCTTCGGCTACGTGAAAAGGGAATAGAGTGCCAAGTTCCCGCTGATAATAATTATCCAGAAAATCTAAAAAAGATAGATAATCCGCCCCTTGCCTTATTTGTGAAAGGCCAAATTAAGCCTCAAGATAGCCTAGCGATTGCTGTTGTCGGTAGTCGTCGGATGAGTAGCTACGGAATGAGGATTACCCAAAAATTGGTAACTGACTTAGTGAAGAAAAAAATTACCATCGTTTCTGGTTTGGCACGGGGAATTGACACGGTTGCTCATCAAACAACCCTAGAAGCCAAAGGGCGGACGATTGCTGTTTTAGGGTCTGGTTTAGAAAATATTTATCCGCCGGAAAACAAAAGTCTGGTTGAAAAAATTATTAAAGGTCATGGGGCAGTTGTTTCTGAATTTCCGCTAAATCAACCACCGGCTGCGAATAACTTTCCGGCTCGCAATCGAATTATTGCCGGTCTTTCTTTAGGAACTTTGGTTATTGAAGGAGCGATTAAATCCGGCTCTTTGATTACAGCCCGCTGGGCAGCTGAACAAGGCAAGGAGGTTTTTGCTGTTCCTGGAGCGATTGATGCTATCGGTTCTCAAGCCCCTTTGTTTTTGATTAAACAAGGAGCTAAAGCCGTGGAAAAAGTTGAAGATATTTTAGAAGAATTGAATTTTTCTTAAGATATTATAGTATTATTAGAGAATGAAACTGATTATTGTTGAGTCGCTAGAAAATTAATAATGCAATATAAATTTTGGCCACAGAAAGAAATAGAAATTTTAAAAGAACTTTATCCCAAAGTTATGGCTAAAGATTTAGTAAAATTCTTTCCGGCTAGGACTAGAGGAACACTTATTGTTAAAGCAAAAAGTCTTAATCTTCATTCGCCAAAACTTTGGAGACTGGATGAGATTGAAATTTTAAGGGAATATTTTTACGAAGCGGAGGAAAAGAAATTTCTAAGATTTTTGCCTCGACGTTCATGGAAAGCTATTTTGGCGAAAGGCGAAAGATTAGGTTTTAGACGAAAATTGAACAAACCAACATTGGATTTGAATGAAAATTATTTTAAAAAATGGTCTTCTAATATGGCCTACATTTTAGGTTTTATTTTATCAGATGGCTGTATCGTTAAACCAAAAAGAAAAGGTCACAGTGATAGTTTAAAATTTGGAGTTTATTTTAAAGATGTTGATATTCTAGAAAAGATTAAAAGAAGTCTGAAAAGTAAACATAAAATTTCTAGATCAGCTGACGCCTTTCATTTATCAATTGCCAGCCAAATAATAGTTGATGACTTAAAGAGTTTAGGCGTTACCTACCGGAAAAGTCTCTCTGAACATGTTCCTAAAATACCAAAAGTTTTTATAAGAGATTTCATTCGAGGATTTGTTGATGGTGATGGTAGTGTAAAAATAGATAAATCTGGTTATCCAAATTTGGCAATTTATGGAGGAGAGCAGATAATTAAATTTATAAGGGATAATTTTCTTAAAAGTTTTGATATTTATTCAAAGATGTTAAGATTGACAAATAATGGACAAGGAAAATACTTATACCAAATTGCTTATAGGTGTAATAGTGCTCAAGCACTCTTGGATTATCTTTACAAAGACTCGAAATTATTCTTAGATCGAAAATATAACCTGGTTAAAAAATGTTTAATTATCGATATCAAACATAAGAAAAATTATACCGAAAGAGAATTAAAAATTATTAAACATTATTATCTTTTAAAACCCAAAGAAGAGTTATTAAATCTTCTACCTCAGAGAAAATGGGAAAGCATTCGAAAAAAAGCTTGGGGGTTGGGATTATTTAAATACCAAAGGAGGAGAAATGCAATTAGTAATAGTTGAGAGCCCTGTAAAATCAAAAACCCTCAGTAATTTTTTGGGTAAAAATTTTCGGGTCGTTTCCACCATGGGTCATATTCGTGATTTACCGGCAAAAAGCCTGGGAATAAAGATTGAGAAAGGTAAAACTTTTGATTTTCTGCCGGACTATGTTTTGCTGGAAAAGAAAAAAGAAGTTATCAAGAAATTAAAACAAGAACTTAAAAAAGCCACCAAAATTTTTCTGGCTACTGACCCGGACAGGGAAGGCGAAGCTATTGCCTGGCATGCCGCTTCTCTGATTGGCAAGGATAAAAAGAAAAATATGGTTCGTATTTCCTTTCATGAAATTACCAAAAAAGCGATTGAAAAGGCTTTGGCCGAACCTGGAGAAATTAACTTGCAGTTGGTTGAAGCCCAGCAAGCCAGGCGGATTTTAGACCGTCTAGTTGGTTACAAGCTTTCCCCTTTGCTTTGGCGAAAAATTAGGCGGGGTTTATCCGCTGGCCGTGTCCAATCGGTGGCTGTCCGTTTAATTGTTGAACGGGAAAAGGAAATCGAAAAATTTATCCCCGAAGAATATTGGGAGATTTGGGCTGATTTGCGGCGGCATGTCGGCGGCTTAAAAGAAGGGGTGCCGACTTTTTTAGCCAAGCTGAATAAACTTAACGGCAAAACGCTTAAAATTGAGAATCAGACTCAGGTAAAAGAGATTGTCGAAGAATTACAAAAAGCCAATTACGAAGTTGCCAGTGTTGAAGAAAAAGAAATTTCCCAGTCACCAGTTCCCCCTTTTACCACTTCAACTCTTCAACAACGAGCGGTTTCCCGTTTAGGTTTCTCCAGTAAAAGAACGATGAGAATTGCCCAAAGTTTGTATGAAAAAGGTTTGATTACTTATCATCGAACCGACTCTTTGACTTTAGCTAGCGAGGCGATTAATAGCATTAGAAACTATATTAAAAAGAATTACGGTTCTGATTTTCTTCCTGAAAAGCCCCATTTTTATAAAACCAAATCTAAAGTAGCCCAAGAGGCTCATGAAGCGATTCGGCCAACCGATATTTCTCACCAGTCAGCAGCGATTAAGAACATAAATAAAGATGAGGAACGTCTTTATCATTTGATTTGGCAAAGAACTTTAGCCTGTCAGATGACGGCCGCTATTTGGAACCAAACCAGAATTAATGTTCAGGCGACCTCCCTTAAAAACATTTATAATCTTTTAGCCGAAGGGAGGGTTATTAAGTTTGCCGGCTGGCTAAAGCTTTATGAAAAAAGTGATGAGCAAAGTAAGACTAAGGGAGAGGAGAGTCTTTTACCTAAAGTTAAGATTGGTGATGATTTAGACTTACTTAAAATAAAGGATGAACAGAAATTTACTCAACCACCATCTCGTTTTACCGAAGCGACTTTAATCAAAGCCATGGAGGAAAGAGGTATTGGCCGTCCTTCAACCTATGCCCCCATTGTTTCCACAATTCAGGACCGTCAGTATGTTGAGAAATTTGAAGGTAAATTCAAGCCGACCTCTTTAGGAACAACTGTCAATGATTTCTTGATTGAATATTTTCCTGATGTTTTTGCTTATCAGTTCACTGCCAAAATGGAGGATGAATTGGATGATATTGCCAATGGGCAGAGAAAATGGAAGGTTGTTCTTAATGATTTTTACCAGCCTTTTGAGAAAAAACTTTCTGCAGTTGGCAAAGTTGCCGAGAGAGTGGCTGTGCCAACCGAGGCTACCGGAGAAACTTGTCCGAAATGTGGACAAGGACAAGTAGTAATTCGCTTGGGGCGTTTTGGTAAGTTCTTGTCCTGCTCTCGTTTTCCTGAATGTGATTATTCGGCCCCTTTTGTTCAGAAGTTGGAAGGGGTAAAATGCCCTGAATGCGGCGGAGAAATTGTAATTAAGAAGACTAAAAAAGGTAAACAGTTCTATGGCTGTTCAAATTATCCGAAGTGCCACTGGGCTTCCTGGCGGAAGCCTAAATAATTTACCCCAAGCTGAAAATTTTTGACTTCCTTATTAATTTGTGCTATAAAAACCACAGTTTAAAGGAAAGGAGGTTGAAATATGAAACCAGAAATTGAGAATTTTAAGGAGTATTCTCCCAAAGAGGTAGCTTCCTCAGGAACAAAATGTCAGTCTTGTAAGGGATGTGGTTGCACGGGTTGCTCGTGTGTGCAGTGTACGCAATGTGGGATAGAATCAGCGGGAAAATTAAAAATAAACTTAAAAAAAGCAGCGTAAATTCATAATTCTTATTTTAAAGAGAGTGGATAAAAATTTAGAGTTACTTAAAAGAATAAATAAGGCAGTAAAGCTAGTCGGTAAAAAAGATAGTATTATTCGTAAATTATATGAAGTCCCCAGATATAATGATGAACCAAAGCTCTTTCATTATTCGGCAGAACTTTTTGATACTCGTCATTTTTCAGATTCAAAAGAAAGTGTAGATAGATTTGCTGGAGGCGCTTCATTTAGTCAAGAAAAAGCAATAATTAAATCATTAGGAGAAGCGTTTGAAAGATATTGTTTAGCTATTTTTAAAAAAGATTATTTTATTAAAGCTTCAGCCTATGATTTAGGCAATAAAGCATTAAATTTATTCTCCTTTGTAAATTTTTCTAAAAAACAGTTATTAGATAAAAATTTCCCTGATATTTTTAATTTTAATATAAATACAAAATTTGACTGGATAAAAGCTTATTCTATAATTCAACGGAAGTTTTTTTTTATTCCCGCTCAACTTATTTATGTTCCCTATCAATTTTGTGGTGATGAAGAAAAGATAATCCGTTTTCCTATAACCACTGGAGCAGCTACAGGGGGTTCTTTGAAAGAAGCAATTTATAAAGGAATATGTGAAATAGTAGAAAGAGATGCTTTTATGATTACTTATCTTAATAAACTTCCTAGGGAGAGAATAGATCTTAGTAATAATAAAGAATTTTCTTATATCCTTAATTTATTTAAAAGATATAAACTTGAATTGTTTATTTTTGATATCACTAGTGATATCAAAATTCCTTCTTTTCTAGCAGTAATTATAGACAACACAGGAAAAGGTCCTGCTGTTTGTTTAGGTCTAAAAGCAAGTTTAAATTACAGGGATGGTATTATTGGTGCTATTGAGGAGGCACAGCATGCGAGACCGTGGATAAGAGATTTAATGCTGAGTAATAATTTAAAAAAAATAAAAGGTAAAAACTTTAATCTATCGAAACTAGAGGATAGAGCTCTTTTTTGGTCTCATAAAAAAATGATTAAACATTTAAATTTTCTACTTGAGAATAAATCAGCCAAAAGTATAAATAAAATTTTTGATCAGTCTTCAGATAGTGATTTAAAAAATTTTAATACTGTTTTAAAAATTCTTAATAATCATGACTTAGAAGTAGTATTTACAGACATAACCATTCCTAGAATAAATGAGATAGGTTTTAAGGTGGTTAAGGTAATTATTCCTCAATTACAACCACTTTATCTAAATGAACAATTTAAATATCTTGGTGGGGAAAGATTATATAAAGTTCCTAAAATTTTAGGATATACTAAGGATGAAACTAAAGAAGATGATTTAAATCACATACCTCACCCTTTTCTTTAAAAATTATGGAAAAATCTGAAACTTTGGATAAACTTTTAAATAAAAAATCAACAGTTGGAGAAATTTTTCTTGAGAAGACAAAATTAAAATGTCTAGAGAAGAAAAATTATAAAAAATGGCCTATACAATGGAGTAAAATACATTTTAAATTATATGCAAGATTTAAGCAAATTTTGTTGCCAAAAAGTTTTAATGAAATAAATAAATATTTTCTAAATCTTGTCATAAAGAGAAGATCTAGTAGGGATTTTTTAAAAAAGACAATTTCGAAAAAACAACTATCTAAGCTTTTATTTTATTCAGCAGGAATAGTGAAAGATGTTGGTAGTAATTGGGATGAAACAAAAAGATTTTATCCTTCAGCCGGAGCTCGCTATCCTTTGGAAATATACCCAATAATATTTTCTTCTTCTGATTTAGAACAAGGTATTTATCACTATAATTCAAGAGATCATTCTTTGGAGCTTATTTTAGAAGGAAATTATAAAAAAGAAATTTTAAAATTTACGAATCAAGAGTGGATAGCAAATTCGTCACTAGTAATTCTAATCTCTGCTGTTTTTGGGAGAACAGTGGTAAAATATAAAGATAGAGGTTATCGTTATATTTTTATAGAAGCAGGTCATTTGGGGCAAAATATCTCTCTTGTAGCGAAAAACTTAAACTTAAGTACGTGTGCGATTGGAGGTTTTATTGACGAAGAATTAAATAATCTTTTAGACATTGACAGCCAAAAAGAATCAGTTATTTATATTTTTGCTGTTGGATATCCAAAATGAAATTAGTAAAATTTGCTTTAAAAAATAGTTCAATTCTTTTAACTGTTCCCCTTTTTTCACCATCAGTTTTTGTTAGTACGTGGATTAAATCAGGTTATCGATTTGACCCTCCCAATAAATCTGGCTTGAATCATTTTATTGAACATTTATCCTTTAGAGGAACCAAAAAGTATCCAAGCATGAAGTCTCTTCATGAGGTTTTAGAAAAAAATGGTATTTATAGTCAAGCTTTTACCTCTCAGGATTTCATGAAATTTTGGGTAAAATCCAAACCCAGAGATTTAAAAATTGCCGTAGATATTCTTTTTGAGAGATTGTTTTCCTCACTTTTTAAAGAAGAAGATATTGAACAAGAAAAAAAAATTGTGAAAGAAGAGCTTAGAATTTTAAAAAGCAACCCCTCTCAATATATTTGGGAAGTTTGGTCGGAAAATATTTGGCAAAATACACCTTTGGGAAGAACTTATCTTGGTGATGAAGACTCAATTAAAAATTTTACTAAAAAAGATATAAAAAATTTTATCAAGAAGAGTTATATCCCTCAAAATATAAACTATGTAATTGCTGGAAATATTAATTCTTCTAAAACATTTAGATTATTAAATTCGAGGTGTAATTTAGGCAAAAAAGAGAAAGATATTCGTCAAAATCTGTTTTTTGAAAGGAAAAATACAATAAAAATTATTAATCAAGATCAAGGAACAGTGACAGTTGCTTATGGATTTTTGACTTGCTCTTTTTTAAATAAGGATAAATTTCCGCTAGAGATTATAGCTTCTTATTTAGGTGGCGGTTGGTCTTCGGTTTTGAAAAGAAAATTAAGCGAAAAGGGATTAACTTATTCAATTGAAGTCTATTCTTATAATATTTCAGATACAGGTTATTTAATGATATTATTTACAGCACTGCCTAGAAATATTCTTAAGATAATAGAAATAATAAACAAAGAGATTGATTTTATTAAAAAAGGAAAGATTTTACAAAAAGATTTTATAAGAGCAAAAGGTTATCTTGAGGGTGAATTAATTATAAATACAGAGAGTTCTGGTGATTTTGCTGACTGGTATGGATATCAGGTTTTAATTTCTTCGAAAAATCTTTTAAATCTGACTGATTATTGTCAACTTATTGATAAAATTACCAGTGAAGAGATTCAATCCATTGCTAGAAAATATTTTAATAATAAAAATTGGTATTTATCTGCGATAGGAAAAGTAAAAATAGAAGAAAAAGATATTAGATTGATTTAAAGATAAGATTAACGAATAAATTTTTTAATAAGATTTAATAAAAATTATGTCTCAATGTCTAGTTGTAAAAAGAGAAGTTTTGGAAAAGACTGCTTTTTGGTTGAAAATTCCTCGTAATTCCGAAGGAAAACTTTATGGCTTTTTAAAGTTAAAACCTCAAGAAGTTAATGAATTCTTGGAGATTGTTGAGAAAAGCAAGGCGTTTAAAGAAAGGTTTGAGAAGGAAGATATTGAACATAAAACTGAATGGCAACAGGTTATCTTTTACGGTTTAATTCGTCAGGGCGATAAGTTTTTTGCTTATCAGCGGGGTGGTGAAGATTCTTCTTATAAAGAAAAGAGATTATTTAAAAAGATTTCCGTTGGCATCGGTGGTCATATCGAGCCTTTTGATACCGGCTTAATTGATTCCCTTTATCGTGAGTTGGATGAAGAAGTAGTCTTTAAAAGGAATGGTCAGGAGATAAATTTGAGAAACAGTGAAGAGAAAGTAACGGAAAAAAGTTTTGCCAGCCTGGCGGATATTAACATTATCGGTTTAATTAAGTACGAAACCGATGAAGTTGGTGAAGTTCATTTATGTTTGGCCTGTGAAATCAACTTGCTTAATGCGAACTTAAGAGTAGAGATTAAGGAAGAGGAAAATATTAAAGGAAAGATGGTGACTTTTAAAGAGTATCAAGATTGGGTTAAAAAAGAGGGAGTTACGGTGGAATTTTGGAGTCAAATCCTTGTTAAGGAAATCATTGAAAAATCAAAAACCTTTAAGAACAAAGAAAGAATTTAATTTACTAAGGTTGAAGGCTAGTTAGATTTGTGTTAAAATATTTCTACTGCGAGGCAACAAGCTTTGCTTATCTGAGCAATAGCGAAAAAAAGCTTTGCTTATTACACACATCAACAGTTGTTTTTCTGATTGCTTCTTGTTGATGGCGGTTTAAGAAAAACAGGGTTAAAATTTAACAATGTCTAAAGATAAAAATAAATCTGAAATTAAAATTGGCTTAAAAGACCTTTTGGATGCCGGCTGTCATTTTGGCCATCAAGCCCAACGCTGGAACCCGAAAATGGCCCCCTTTTTATATGGAGTTCGTGATAATGTTCATATTTTTGATTTAGTTAAAACTAAAGAAGGTTTGGAAGAAGCCGCTAAATTTGCCAAAGAATTAGTTTCTAAAGGCGGGAAAATCATTTTTGTCGGGACCAAGCGCCAAGCTCAGGCAATTATCAAAGAAGAGGCTTTAAGGGCTAAAATGCCTTTTATCAATGAGCGCTGGCTGGGTGGCCTCTTGACTAATTTTGATAATCTCAAAAAATCAATTGACAAATTAAAAGACTTAAAAACGAAAAAAGCTTCAGGGGAATTAGAAAAATATACTAAAAAGGAAAATATCTTGATTGATCGGGAGATTGCTCGTTTGGAGAGATTTTTTGGCGGTTTAGTTGATTTAAAAGAATTACCGGTGGCTCTTTTCATTATTGACATTAAAAAGGAACAAGCAGCTTTAAGAGAAGCTGTCAAGAAAAACATTCCAGTAATAGCGATTGTTGATTCTAGCGGAAATCCTGATTTAGTTGATTGGATTATTCCAGCTAATGATGATGCGGTAGGCTCTGTTAAACTAATTGTTTCTTTTGTTGCCGAAGCGATTATTAAGGGGCAAGAGACAACTGAAAAGAAAACAGAGGTAGAAACTGTTAAAATAGATAAGGAAAAGAAAGATGAAGAACCAGAAAAAGATGAAAAATAATTTTGACCAGGTTAAAAAATTAAGAGTTAAAACTAAAGCTGGAGTGATGGATTGTCATCAGGCCCTAGAAGCAGCTAAAGGTGATTTAAAAAAAGCTGAAGAATGGTTGAGGAAAAAAGGCTTTGAAAGTGCCAGTAAAAGAGTTGGCCGGGAAACAGGTTGCGGTTTGATTGAGGCTTACACCCATGCCGAGGGGAAAATTGTAGCGGTGGTTGAACTCTGTTGTGAAACCGACTTTGTGGCCAGAACCGATGATTTTAAAAAATTAGCTCATGATTTAGCAATGCAGGTGGCAGCTCTTAAGCCAAAAAATGTTAAAGAACTTTTGTCACAAGCCTGGATTAGAGACGAAAGCAGAAAAGTTAATGAGTTAATTAAAGATTTAAGCGCCAAAACTGGAGAAAACATTAAAGTTAACCGTCTTTATCGTTTGGAGTTAGGTAAGGAGAATTAATGGATTTAAATGAAGCCCGCGAAAAGATGGATAAAGCCTTAGAGGCTTTATCCAATGACCTTTCCAGCCTGCGAACAGGCCAGGCTAGCCCCAATTTGGTTGAACAGATAATGGTTGAAGCTTACGAAACCCGTATGCCTTTGTTGGAGTTAGCCACAATTACCACCGCTGGACCGGATCAATTACTTGTTACCCCTTTTGATCAATCAATTATTAAAAACATTGAAAGAGCTTTAACTGTGGATCGAAATTTGGGTTTGAGTGTTCACAGTGAAGAGAATGTTATTCATGTTAAAATTCCACCGCTTAGCGAAGAAAGAAGAAAAGAATTTACTAAAATTCTTCACCAGAAGTTGGAAGCCGGTCGGGTAATGATTAGACAAGTGCGTCATGAAGCGATGGGGAGTATTGAGCAGGACTTTGCGGCCAAGCAGTTGGGGGAAGATGAAAAATTTCGTTACCAGCAGGATTTGCAAAAATTAACAGATGAATTTAACAAGAAAATTGAAGAAATGGGAGAGAAAAAAGAAGCTGAATTAATGAAGATTTAATTTTTCTGAAGTTAATTTTCCTTAAAAATGATTTTAACCTTAGTTACTTTCCTTTTTGTTTTATCCGTCTTAGTCCTTGTTCATGAATTTGGACACTTTCTTGTGGCTAAAAAAGCCGGTATTAAGGTTGAAGAATTCGGCCTTGGTTATCCGCCCCGTCTTTTCGGTAAAAAATTTAAAGGGACAATCTATTCTCTTAACTGGTTGCCTTTTGGCGGTTTTGTCAGGCTTTATGGTGAGCAGGCTGATAAAAAGATTAAAAGTCAGGATGCTTTTTGCCAAAAAAGTAAAAGTATTAGAAGTCTTGTTCTTTTAACCGGGGTCTTCTTTAATTTTCTTTTAGCAATTGTGGTTTTTACTGTTGTTTATTCTTTTATTGGTATTCCGACTAAAACTGATCAGGTGATGATTGTTGGTATTATACCTGGCTCACCGGCAGAACAAGCCGGTTTGAAAGAAGGTCATGTTATTAAAGAATTTAATTACCAGCCTCTTAAGGAAAGCAACCAATTAATTGCTTTAACCAGTGAAAATTTAGGTCAGGAAGTTACTTTAAAAATTCAGGCCGAAGAAGAATTATCTGAAGTCAGCCTTGTCCCAAGAGAACAAACTTCTCAGGACGAGGGTCCTTTAGGGGTAATTATTTCTGATGTGGAAATGAAGAAATATCCTCTTTGGCAGATGCCTTTCCGGGGAATTATTGAGGGGACCAAAGAAGCTTTGTCTTGGTTGGTTTTAATTGTTAAAGCTTTAGCGATAATGCTTTTTAATCTTTTTACTAAAGGGGATATTCCTAAAGATGTAGCCGGACCATTAGGGATCTTTCAAATTACCGGAATGGTGGCGCAAACAGGTTTCTTGAACATTTTACAGTTTATCGGTATTCTTTCTGTTAATCTGGCAGTAATTAATCTTTTGCCTTTGCCGGCTTTAGATGGCGGTCGTCTCCTTTATATTTTTGTTTATGAAGGCCTTTTCAGGCGGAAATCAAATCCGGCTATTGAGGGAATTGTTAACACTATTGGCATTGCCTTTTTGTTTTGTTTAATTATTTTGATTACCTTTAATGATATCAAAAGACTAGTTGGTTGGGATAAGATTGGCCAGTGGTTAGTTAAAATTTGGCCATTTTAATTCTTCTTGAGAAAAGTTATTATATAACAAATAAATGATTTAATGTAATAACTTAATGAGATACTCTAAACTTTTTGGCAAAACTTTAAAAAAAACCACCCCTAAAAGGGCTGAAGCAATTTCTCATCAGTATCTTGTCAAGGGTGGTTTTATTGACCAGTTATCAGCTGGGATTTATTCCTTTTTGCCTTTAGGTTGGCTGGTTCATCAAAAAATCGAAAACATTATTCGAGATGAGATGAATGAAATTGGAGGTCAGGAATTGTTTCTGCCAACACTTCAACCTAAATCTTTATGGCGGGAATCCAAACGTTGGGAGGAAATGGATCCGCCTCTTTTTGTTCTTAAAGACCAACATCAAAAAGAATATGCTTTAGGCTCGACCCATGAAGAAGTTATAACTGATTTGGTTAGAAGATTAATAAAGTCTTATCAAGATTTACCTTTATATCTTTATCAAATTCAAAACAAATTTCGTAATGAAATCCGTTCAACCAGTGGTTTGCTTCGCGTCAGAGAATTTATGATGAAGGATCTTTATTCTTTCCATACTGACAAAAAGGATTTAGATAATTATTATCAAAAAGTAGTTGAGAGTTATAAAAAGATTTTTAGACGCTGTGGTTTTGTGGTTAAGGTTGTTGAAGCTTTGAGTGGAACAATCGGTGGAGATGTTTCCCATGAGTTTATGATGCTTTGCCCAACCGGGGAAGATAAAATTCTTTTTTGTCAAAAATGTGATTTTGCTACCAGCAAAGAAGCTGTTAAAAAATGTCCCAAGTGTGGAACTTCTCTAAAAGAAGGCCGTTCAATTGAGAATGGTCATGTTTTTAAGCTTGGAACCAAATACTCGCAAAGTATGGGAGCTTACTTTGTTGATAAAGATAACAAAAAAAAGTTGATTTGGATGGGTTGTTACGG
>CAZQCJ010000054.1:0-3135 GCA_964591885.1 uncultured Gammaproteobacteria bacterium | reverse complement strand
CTTCTTTACGTTTTTGGATTTCTAATAATTCCGAAGGTCGAGTGGTAATTAGTTGGTGTTCTTCAGGGGAAGCTACAACGCGAATAGCCACATGATTGGGGCCGGCAAAAAAGATTCCCTCACCAATGTTAGAGGAAAGTAAGAGCTGCTTCTCTCCTTCGGAAAGATAAAAAACTTGGGCAACTTTATCAATCGCGGCTGGAGACTGTTTCATTAAAACTTGGATAGAAGAGTTAGTGAGAATGGCTTTGCCGTAGTCCCCGGCCAAAAAGTCCTCTACGTCCTGAGTAATGGTGGTTAAGCCAAGATAATATTTTCTGGCTCTTTTAGCAATTGAGTAGAGAAAATTGGCTGAATCCGGATATTTCATCAAATACCAAGCTTCATCAACAACCAGAATTCTTTGCTTCATATCTTTTTTAATTTTTGTCCAAATATAATCAAGGATAATAAACATGGCAATTGGGCGCAAGCTTTCTTCTAGCTCTTTAGTTGAAAAAACCGTGAAGGGATTTTTAATATCTACATTGGAACGTTGATCAAAAATGCCGACAAAAGAACCTTTAACAAATTTTTCAATTCTGTCAGCTAGGCCTTTGGCTTGGGCTTCTTCCATGCCGATTAAAGTTTTGTAAAGATCTTCCATTAAGGGTGCTTCATTTTTTTGCGTGGCCGGATCATTAGTAATTCCTTTCATTTTATAAGTTAGGACTAGGGCTCGGTCTAAAATCGCTTCCTCTGATGAAGAAAGCTGACCCATGATAACCTTAAAAAGAGAATGTAAGGAAAGAATTTTTAAACCCAGCTCATTTTCTCCTTCTTCATAAACTGCCGATAAATCAAAGGGATTAATTTTTGATTGGCTTTGAAAGCCAAAGGTAATATATTCCCCCCCCACCGCTTCGGCTAAGACTTTGTATTCAGCTTCTGGGTCAATAACAATGATTTCCGTCCCAAACATTAAAGAACGCAAGGTTTCCAACTTGACTAAATAAGATTTGCCAGCACCAGATTTGGCAAAAATAACTGAATTGGCATTTTCTAAGGAAAAGCGATCAAAAATTATTAAAGAATCATTATGTTCGTTAATACCATAAAGAACACCTTCGTTAGCGGTTAGTTCTGAAGAAGTAAAAGGAAAAGTGGTGGCCAAAGAAGTTGTGTCCATATTACGAGTAATCATTAATTTATCAATACAAGTTGGGACCGTACTTTTAAAGCCGTCTTCCATCTGTAGGGTTGCGTGTTTAGCAATAATCAACAGTGAACCTAAAGTAGAAGTGACTTCTTTAGTAACCTTGTTTAATTCTTCTAGAGAGTCAGCCGGAATAGTAATATAAAGACCGAACTGGAAAAAACGCTCGGCCCCTTTAACTAGTTGCTCTTGCAGGCTACGGGCGTCCTCTAATTTAGCTTGGGTGCCAGGATTAATAAGGCGGCCTCTTTCAACATCAGTCTGAATTTCAGCTTCCATTTCTGCAATTTTCCTTCTTAAATTATCTAAAACCCCTTTGCCTTCAATCGGATAAATGTACATCGCCACTTCCAGTGAATGGTCAAAGTTAATTAATGGGGCTAACCAATTGGCAGAGACAAAGCGGGGATAACCAGCAATAAAAAGGGTTCGGAAATATTTATTGCCGATTTTCAAATAATCAAAATCAACCTCAATAGCTGATGGGGCGATGATGTCTTGAACTGAAACCATCCCTTTGCCTAATTGGAAAGTCGGCTCATCTATCTGAGTTTCTGTTTGTTTATTTTTTTCTGGTTGTTTAAGAAACGGCAGGTTCATTTTTTTTAACAAGGTTGTTAATTTGTTTTCTGATAGTTGACTCTTCCGGCTGATTTTTTTCTAATGTGGCTTCTTTTTTAGGGAGAATAGCGGCTTTAACTAAAGGTGATTTATATTGAGATGACTCGGCCATTGGTTGGGTAGAAGATTCAGGATTATAAACATTGAAGAAAAGACGAATTAATTCCTGACTTTCCAGTTGATAAGACTTTAAGCCTAGTCGTGACAGCTGGCGTAAAAGATGATCTTTCTTGGGGTAAAGGTTAATTTTGGCTTGTTGAAGAATATAATCTTTATCAAAAGGCAGATTTTTTTGACGACTAACGCTTTTTTTGAAGGTTTTGGCTACTCCTAATTCTGAGGCGCTCATAGGAATAATAATGTAAAACTTTTTGTCTAGAACATTGTTTTTTTGCACGGTTTCTTGGATAAACTGACGATATTTGCCAATCTGGTCTTTAATAAGTTTTCTCTCTTCTTTATTTTCTCTTTCTTCCAAAAGAGCTAAATAGGCAGAAATATCTTTTCTGGCAGAGCGAACAACGATTTGTATGGTGAAATTTAAAGAATTTAGCAAAGCGGCATAGGCATAAATAGTCGCCTCTTGTTCTTTTTCGGATAAAAGACCGAAATTGATAGCTGTGGTAGCTAAAACCAAACAAGAGGAACCGTCTTTTAAAATAACAATGCCATCTTTAATATCTTCAATCTCAAGATGTTCTTGAGTTGAAGCACGAATGGCAATTTTGGCAGTATCAGGCATATTAACCTTTAGCGCGTATCTCGATTGGTTTGATAATTTCTCCTTTAACCTCAATCTTAATTGTATCAAAATGGAAACCTTCTTTTTCGACTTCAATTTCATAAAGATCGTTTTCTAGGGGAGTAGCAATCATAAATTGTCCTAAACGATTTGTTTTTAAAGCTCGGACGGGTAAATCTTGGGCGTTTCTAATTTCCAAAATAGCGCCTTCGACAATCTTGCCTTCATTATCTAAAACCATCCCGACAATAATATTGGGCCTGGTTGGTGGGGTCGGAATAAGCAAGGCCGGATTAATTTTAGCCTCAACAGCTGTTTTTCTGGATCGCTCTGGTTTTTGCGGTAGGATTACTGGCCTAGTCTTTGGCTGGGAAGAACTGGGTGGTGTTTTTATTGGTTGTTCTCTTTGACGATAAGGAGGTGAGGGTCTTGTTTGAAAACTTGGCGAGGTTTGAGTAGGAATTATTTTGGGGCTGGGTGTACTGATCTCTGTTGGTTGGGCTATCTGGAAGAGATTAGCAACTTCCTTTAAAAAACTTTCCTCTTGTTGATCTAAAGGATTTTTACTTTCAGCAAA
>CAZQCJ010000053.1:0-35380 GCA_964591885.1 uncultured Gammaproteobacteria bacterium | reverse complement strand
ATTTTAACATATTGTTTGTGGACGAAAGAGGATTCGAACCTCTGGCCTTCTCTGTGTAAGAGAGACGCTCTAACCAGCTGAGCTATTCGTCCTTAGTGCGCTCGGAGAGACTCGAACTCTCATGCTCAAAAAGAGCCAAGCTCCTCAAGCTTGCGCGTATACCAATTCCGCCACGAGCGCTTTTTCTTTTATTCAGTGCCGAAGGTGGGAGTCGAACCCACATCCTAAAAGGACACGGCCCTGAACCGTGCGCGTCTACCAATTCCGCCACTTCGGCCTGTTTTAAAATTATAGCAGACTTTTCAGGCTAATTCTACCTTTTGGAAATATTATAAACAGTGGGATAATAAAGAAAAACAGCTGGAGTTTCTTCAACTAAAAATTTCTGGAAATCAGCATAAATGGCTTTTCTTTTTTCCTGGTCTAGTTCTTTTCGGCCATCTTCCAAAAGCTTATCAAGTTTTGGACTTTTGTAATGAGAGATATTGCTGGTTAATTGGGTAGAATGCCAAAAAAAATATTGATCAGGGTCAGAAGGAATTTCTTGAGTTGCTAAAAGAGCCTGATAATCATCAGAAGGAACATTAACAACTCTAATATTCGTAGAGACCCCTAATTCTTCCCAGTCTTTTTTAATCTGTTCTGCTATTGGTAGTAAGGAAGAAAAAGTTGAAAGCTCTATTTCTTTTAAAACTTCTTTTCCCTCAGTTTCTTCCTCTGGCTCTAAAAGTTTTTTGGCGTTTTCTAAATCATAATCATAGTGTTTAACAGAATCATTATAAGCCCAAGAATTAGGATTAAATGAATTAAGAGCTCGTGTTTCCCATTCTTTCTTAATAGCATAAGCCAAGGCCTGACGGTTTGATTTATCACCAAGTTGAGGATTACTAGTATTAAAAAAGACGGCAACAAAAAGATTTTCTTTAACCTCCGGAGTAATTTCAACCTTTTCCCAGTTGGATAATTCTTCCGGCCTGACAATTTCTTGAAGTTGGTTAACCTCACCTAGCTTAAAACCAATCCTAGCCGATTTTTCAGTTGGGTAAAAATGAAAAATCTTTTTTGGTTCATTTTTATTGTTAACCGGGACTAAAACAAGCTTTTCGATAATCTGGCCGTTCCTTTCAATGCTTTTGACTTTATAGGGTCCGGTGCCAACAAAACCCTTTCTAAAAATAGGTTGTGAGACAACTACCGGAAAAGGTGAAAAGGGCTCTTTTAATTGGAATTTAATTGTTTTATGGTCAATAGTCGTTGAAGCGACATCGCTAAATTTAAGATTGATATCTGAGGTTAAAAGTGGCTCGCCATTCTGCCAAAAAAGATTGTCTTTAAGAGTAAAAATATATTCTTTATTTTCATTTCCAGTTTCCCAGCCTTTTACTAAATCTGGTTGAGGTGAACCGTCAGCGGCAATTTCGGTTAAACCATCACTGATTAGCTTTTGGATTTCTAATGGTATTTCGTTAGTAGTAAATTTCCCAACAATACCGATTTTTTCAACTTTTACCTGGCTGAGGCTAAAAAAGTAATAAAATAAGAAAAAAGTACCTACTCCCAACAAAAAACTAGAGATAACTAGTTTTTTTCTTTGGTACCAAAAAGCCACCATAATACGTTGGTAAAAGCGAAATTTACGAAAAAACCTCTTAAACATTTTTTACTTTAATACCAAATTGATGATGGAAATGAGAAGGAAAAGGATTGCTAAAATGACGGTTGTTAGGAAAATAATTTTTTCCATGCCACGACGGGAAGTAAAAAAATCCGAAGACCCCCCCCAAGCTTCACCTAATCCAGCTCCTCTAGCTTGCATTAAAATAGCCGTTATTAACAAGACAGCAATAAAAATTTGGACTGAAAGAAAAATCATTATTAGGAATTATAACATAAAAACTATTTAGTTAGCCAAAGAATGAAGGTATTTATCAAACTCAAGGCTAAAGAAACCAAAACGTA
Organism: uncultured Gammaproteobacteria bacterium; assembly: GCA_964591885.1. Classification (GTDB taxonomy): domain Bacteria; phylum Patescibacteriota; class Microgenomatia; order PFEM01; family JAPLYW01; genus CAZQCJ01. The sequence goes on along the minus strand of CAZQCJ010000053.1, from coordinate 33,421 downwards.
AGCCCAAAAGATATTAAGAGACATTTGAGGAACAACAAAGCCTTTATAGCTAAAACTTTCAAAGATAAAAGCAGAGATTTTAAATTGGGGGACAAGCAGAGTTACCAGCCAGAGAGTAATAACATTAATTAGCCAGCGGAAAGCACCAAGGGTAAGAAGATTAATTGGTAAAAGAAGTAAACCAATAAGAGGTTTAATTAAAAAGCCAACCAGAGTTAAAACTAAGGCAGTCAAAGCGATGCTTTCATAGCCCTCGATAAAGTGAACACCAGGAATAAAACGGCCTACTAGCCAAAGAGCCAAGAAATTGACTAAAAAAAGACGTAGATATTTTTTAATTAAACTCATTAGATTTATTTAACAATAAATTGGAAAGAGTGTCAAAACTTTTTTCTTAAAAGAATAAAAAGAGTTATTAAAGTTAATAAACCGCCGCTGATAGGGAGAAGAATTTGTTCGATTAGTGAACCAACTTCAATTTCAGTTTCTGATTCTTGACCATTTAGCCAAACCTTAATCTTACCTTTATTACCGAAAATATTTTTAGTTGTCATTTCGAGTTGAATTTCTCTTGAGGAAAAAGGCGGTATGATTTTGATTTCTTTATCATAAAATGAGATTAAATCTAACCCCTGGTTTTCAATTTCAACTCCAACTTCATAAGCTGCCTTTTGCCCTTTATTCTGGATTAAAATTTCTCCTTTTTTACTCTTTCCCCAAAAAATCTTTTCTGGCAGATTAAAAGTTAATTTAAGATCCGGGGTTGATTTTTCCTGCTGATAGTCACCAAAAGCGACTTGGATATCCTTTCCTAGGGAGCCCGGAAGTTTATAAGAGCCGGCTGGGTAAGGAGTCTGGCTATTTTCTCCGTGGATAGCAAAAGCAAAATGTCGTAAATCAGTTTGAGAAAAATAGTCGATGCCGCCAGTAGTCTTTCCCCAGGTGGGGTCAACCGGAATCCAGGCTTTTTTATCTTCATCATAATATTCCGGCCAAACATGAAGAACGTCAATCATCAAGCTTAAAGGACGCAGACGACTGTCTTCAGTATAGGCAAAACCATCCACAGCTCGAGCCGGAATACCCGCTGCTCTGGCCAAAGCTACAAAGAGATCACTAAATTCCATGCAAATTGCTTGGTCTGGATTGTTTAAAGTCTGAATAGCTCCTAATCGTTGAGGTTCCTCTCCGACCCGCTCAAAATTATAATTTAAATTTTCAACAATAAAATCGTAAATAGCCCTAGCTGTCTTTAGTTTAGAAGCTAATTCTTTAATTTGAGGGTCGTTAACTTCCCAAAAAGTATCAGGTTGTAGATTTTTTTCCAAAATTTGGCTATTAGGTGAAGGAAAACCTTGTTGTGGTTTAGCTAAAATTTTAACTTGTCCAGTTAGGGTAATTTTTATCTTTTCTTTAGGCTTTAGGCGGTATTTAGCCAGCCAATTGCCATCCTCATCAACACGAATATTGATAGGTTTCGGCTCAATTTTTTGATAAGATATTTGTTGAAAAGCCGTATCTGGCGGCAAAGCAATTTCTGTTTCGCCCGAAGAGAGGTTGGGATTTTGCAGATGGTAAAAGAGGGTAAAGTCGAAAGTTTGGAAAAGGCCGAATGTGGCTAAGACACCACCCTCAATATTTTGACTTTTAACAAAACGATAAACCTTAAAATTATCTTCATCTTTTTCTTCAATTGGCGAAGGCCGGATAAAGGCCGGATTGCCAAAAGAAACCGGAATAGCCAAAGTCAGATTATAATCATCAACATGATTTAAATTAGCAATTTTGGGAATAATAATTTCCCAAACATCACCTTCTTTTTGAGCTGTTTCCAAGCTGTCAAAATCTAAATTAAAAGTTAAAGTTTTTTCAATACCAACAACTTGCTGGTTAAAATAAACCGTGATTAAAGTTGAATTACTTTCTTGTTTGACCTCTGTACGGCAAGGGCCTTCGCCATCAAAAGCTTTAATATTTTTAACAGCTGTCATTGGTAAAGCAAAAGAGTATTGGGAAGCATAAACAGCGGAAATCTTATTAGTCAAACTGATTTTTTGTGAGACATTAACTACCCCATTAGGATTAACGCGATAATAAAAATCATATTTTGTTTCAATTTCATCTGCGGCTTGAATTTTAGAAAGAAGAGAGAAAAAAATAATTCCTGACAAAAAGTAAATAAAAAATAAACAGCAGATTTTCTTCACTTCTTTATCTTAAAGGAAAATTTACCTCTTGACAAGAATTTTAAGTTTCGGGTAATATTAGGGTAGATGCCTGTTATTCTTTACAAACGCCAAAAACAAATTCTAGACTTTATCCGTCAATATATTCAAAAAAATGGTTTTTCACCAACTTTAACGGATATTGCCCGCGCTTTAGGCGTTTCTTCCTTAGCTACTGTTCACGAGCATCTAACAACAATGGTTAAAAAAGGCCTTATTAAACGTTACAAAGGTTCAGTCCGTGGTATTGAAATTATTAATCAAGAGATCTCTTTATCAAAGAATGAAGTTGAGTTGCCGGTTTTGGGTCTAATTGCCGCTGGACAGCCAATTGAACCTTTTACTGATCCAAACGCTTCCCTTCCAGTTCCTCCGGGAATGCTCTCTGGTAAAAAAAGAGCTTATGTTCTACAAGTTAAAGGCAATTCTATGATTGAAGACGGTATCCTTGATGGCGACTTTGTTGTGATTGAACAAAAAGAAGCAGCTAGTAATGGAGAGATTGTCGTGGCTATTTTAGAAAATGGTTTTGCTACTCTAAAACGTTTTTTTAAGGAAGCTACTCGCGTTCGCTTGGAACCGGCTAATTCTCAAATGACGCCAATCTTTGCCAAAGACGTCCAGATTCAAGGTAAAGTCGTGGGCGTCATCCGCAAATATTAAAAAGCTTTAGCTTATAAAAACTGCCAAAGCCGCCAAAAACATTATTAAAGTAGCTAACCAACCAAAAAAATTAGACCAAAAACCATTTCGATAATTCCCCATTATCTTTCTACTACCGGCAATAATCATAATTAAAACCAATAGAAACGGGGCTAACATACCACTAAAAACTTGAGAATAAAAAAGAATTTTAACCGGATTTATCTTCAACAAAGAAATAGCTAAAGCAACCAAAAAAGTTGATGATAAAACAGTATAAAAACCTCTGGCTTTAGAAGGATTTTTTGTCAAACCCTCTTTCCATTTAAAGGTTTCAGCAACAGCATAAGCTGTTGAAGAAGCTAAAACAGGCAAAGCTAAAAGTCCAGCGCCAACAATTCCTAAGGCAAAAAATAAAGAAGCATTGGCTCCCAAGAAAGGTCTTAAAGCCAAAGCTACCTCATGAGCTGAACTAATGCTAATATTTCTATTAAACAAGACAGTAGCTGTACAGATAATAATAAAATAAGCGATAAGATTGGAAAAAATAAGGCCTGGTGCGTTTTCTTTAACTTCAGTTTTAGCATCTTTAACGCAGGGTTTGTCGTCAACTTCTTCACTGACTTGCCAGAAAAAAAGATAAGGAGCAATGGTTGTTCCCAGAAAACCAACCATAGCTAGCCAATAAAATTTATAAGAAAAAACAATTTGTGGCACAAAAGTATTTTTTAAGACTAAGACCCAATCGGGTTTAGCCAAAAAACCGGAAATAATATAGGAAATAAAAATTAAAGCCAATAAAAGTAAGAATTTGGTTAAGACTTGATAGCTTTTGAAAACAACAACATACCAAACAAGAAGAGAGATTAAAGGAAGGATGAAAATGATATTTATTTTAGGAAAAATAATGGCAAAAGCAGTCCCAATAGCCGCAAAATCAGCCCCCATGGTAGTTAAATTAGCCAAAATAAGAAAAATCATTGCTAAAAAGGTAACCTTTTGACCAAAACGTTCTTGAATAATTGAAGCTAAACCTTTCTTTTTAACATCGCCAATACGGGCGCAAATTGATTGAATAGTAATGAGTAAAACAGTTGAAAGAGGGACCAAAAAAAGTTGACTTAAGCCGGTACTTGCTCCTACAACACTGTAGGTGGTAATCCCGGCTGGGTCATTGCCAGCTGCGCCGGTAATAATACCGTGGCATAATTTGGAGAAACTTTTTCTTTTTTTATTTTTCTGGACAGGAATCATAAATCTAAATTTTCGAAACTCCCAAACTAATTAAGCTGACGATAATACCGGCAATAATGGCTCCTAAGCTAATCATTAAAACACTTTTTCTATAGGGAATACCAAAAACAAAAGCAGCAACTGTTCCTGACCAGACCCCGGTTATAGGTAAAGGAATAGCGACAAAACCAATCAAAGCCAAAGCCCCCCAATATTCAAATTTCTGGGAATGTTTTTTGCGTGTTCTTTCAAAAAGCCAAGAAAAAAAGCGATTTAAAAGATAAAAATGTTTTTCTAAAAAGATGGTTAAGGGATTTAGGAGCCAAAGGAGAAGAAACGCAGGAATTATATTTCCCAAAACAGACCAAAAAAAAGCTTTCAAGGGCGATAAATGGTAGACAGTTAGAGCAATCGGAATAGAAGCTCGAAGTTCGCCGATAGGAATCATGGCAATTAAAAGAGTTGATAGTTCTGGTGAAAGTTGATTAAAAATATTAAAATCGGCAAGATTCATTATAAATTTATATTACCATAAAAAAAGCCGGAGCTGTGATTTCTAAAAAATCTTTAGATAACCTCTCCGGCTAGGTAAACGCTTGTTCTTTATTCGTCAGGGAATCCTTTGTTTTTTAACACCAAGATTAATCCTATCGGGAAAAGCAGATACCAAAGGATTATTTCAAGCCTAGATTTTATTTTCTCCCCTAAATTTTTGAAAATTTTCTTTAACTCTGCGATATTGATAGTCATTATCAACATAGCAATTAACACTATAATTAAAAGTGGAGAGAGAATAATTATGGCTAATACAGCGGCAACACGGGTTAATTCGTCTTCTACATTTTCTTGATTATTTTTCCACCAGTCTTTAAATCTTTTCCTTTGATTTTCGAAAGATAGAAAATTCATTCTAATCACCTCTTTGTTTTTAAATTTTTTAATATTTTTTCCGAAAAATATGTTGACGAAAAAACAAACAATAAAATTTTCAAAAAAGTTTATGTCGTCTCCTCTTTTATTTAGTTTGTAAAGAACAAAAAATGATAAATATCTAAAAGAATTTTCTCCGCAATTCAGATTAACTCTTTAATGACTGGATGATATAAAAAATTTAAAAGAAAGTCAATTTTTGTTTTAAATTATTTTTACAGAAACAAAATAATCCTAAATCCTAACCCTATTATAAATCAAAAATACTCTCTAAGGAATGTCGATATTATATTATTTGACTTTTGATATTTTGAGTTTTATCATTAAACCCATAAACTGCCTTTAGGCGGTTTTTTAATCGCAAGTTGAGTTTTCTCAAAAAGCTGATAAAAACTCAGGCACATTAAATATTTGAAAACAGATTATTAGGGAGGGAGAAATGCTTAAGTATGCTTTACTTATTGGCGGTAGTAGCCCGACACTTTATATCGATTGGCCCGAAAAACTAAATTCTGGAGATGAAATCGAAATTAAAAGAAGCGAGGTTAAGTATTGGAGAAAAGATTTTAAAATTATTAACAAGCTCTTTTTAAAAAACGGCAAAAGTGAAAAGCCAAAAGACAGAGATGTTAATAATTACATCATTAAAGTCAGAATTGGGTCACAATCAGGAGGAAGATGTCTTGAAGAAGGGAACGGAACCTATGAAGGACTTAGTGTTTATCTTGTCTAGTCTAGTCTATTCTGTTTTCTGCGCTGGTTTGTAGTTTAAGACTACATTTAGATTTTTAATCACCAGCGCTAATTTTTTGTCTAAATTGTTATAATTAAACAATGAAAAAACTTTATCTTGTTTCTACTCCGATTGGCAATCTTAAAGATATTACCTTAAGAGCTATTGAAGTTTTGTCATCAGTTGATATTATCGCCTGTGAAGATACCAGAAAAACCGGTTTAATATTACAGAAGATAAGTATTACTAATAAACCCCAATTACTTTCCTACTATGAAGAAAATGAGCAAGGGAGAATTCCTCAAATAATCAATTTTCTTAAAGAAGGCAAAAGCGTTGCCTTGATTTCCAACGCAGGCACTCCCACTATTTCTGACCCCGGTTATAAACTGGTAAGAGAATGTATTAAGCAGGGAATTGAAGTCGAGTCTATTCCCGGAGCCTCATCAATCTTAACAGCTTTAACTGTTTCCGGATTGCCAACTGATAAATTTCTGTTTTTAGGCTTTTTATCAAAAAAAGAAGGTAAAAGGAAAAAGATTCTTGAAAATCTACCTACTAAAACTACTGTTATTATTTTTGAATCCCCTTTCAGGCTTTTAAAAATCTTAAAAGAATTAAAAGAAATTTTTGGTGATATTGAAATTGTTGTTTGCCGTGAATTAACCAAGATTTTTGAAGAAATCAGAAGAGAAAAAATCAGTCAATTAATTTCTCATTTTGAGGGGAACAAAGCAAAGGGCGAGTTAGTTCTATTATTTCACCTTTAATATTCTTCCAGAGTGGAAGTATCACCGCTGGCTAAGCCCAATTCTTTAGCTTTTAGAAGCCTTCTCATAATCTTGCCTGAACGGGTTTTAGGCAACTTTTTGATAAATTCAATCTCTCTAGGGTAAGCATAACCAGCCAGGTGAGTTTTGACATACTGCTGTAATTTCGATTTTAAGACCTCTGAAGGCTTCAAGAAGGGCTTTAAAACAACAAAAGCCTTAACTATCTCACCTCGAAGAGGGTCAGGTTTACCAATAACTCCAGCTTCAACTACACCTGGGTATTCAATCAGGCTTGATTCAACTTCAAAAGGGCCTACTCTCTCCCCAGAAGTCTTAATAATATCATCAGCACGGCCAACAAACCAAAAATAGCCTTCTTTGTCTTTATAGGCTAAATCTCCCGTAATATACCAATTCTTCATAAAGTAACTTTTATATTTTTTTGGTCTTCGCCAAATAGTTTTCATCATTGAGGGCCAGGGTGGTTTAATGGCTAAGTTGCCGATTTTCCCTGTTGATAAAACTTTTCCCTTATCATTGACAATAGCCGCCTTGATTCCAGGGACTGGTTTACCCATAGAACCCGGTTTAATATCCATTGAAGGATAATTAGCAATTAAAATACCGCCGGTTTCTGTTTGCCACCAATTATCATGGAAAGGCAAGCCAAAAGTTTTTAATCCCCACCAGACAGCTTCGGGGTTCAGAGGTTCGCCAACCGAAGCCAAATGTCTTAAGGAAGAAAAATTAAATTTTTTGACCAAACCTGAGTCTTTGGCAGCTAACATACGAATAGCGGTTGGAGCTGTGTACCAAACGTTAACATGGTAATCTTCAATTAGTTGGTACCATTTTTGCGGATCAAATCTGCCTTCGTAGACTAAAGTGGAAGCTCCGTTAGACCATGAGCCTAAAATTTCATAAGCAATACCTGTTACCCAACCTGGGTCAGCGGTACACCAATAAACATCATTTTCTTTTAAATCCAGGACCCATTTAGCTGTCATATGTTCAAGTAAAATAGCCTGGTGAGTATGAACTACGCCTTTGGGTTTACCGGTTGTTCCCGAGGTATAAAGCATAAAAGCAGGGTCTTTAGGAGACATAGCTAAACATTTTCTTTTAATGTGGAATTTACTTAAAGTTTGAGACAGATTTTCTATTAAAACTACTTTTTTAAGTTCCGGGAGATCTTTTTCGATTTTTTCTACTCGTTGGTAGAGCTTTTTAGTTGTTACTAAAACTTTAGCCCCGGAATTACCCAAGCGGTCTTTCAAGGCTTGGGGGCCAAAGGCAGAAAAAAGAGTTCCGGCTACAGCCCCAATTTTAAGGGTTCCTAAAAAACCATAGTAAAGTTCGGGTAAACGCGGCAGGAAGAAAAAAACTCGTTCACCTCTTTTAACCCCCAGACTTTTAAGGAAATTCGCAAATTGATTACTTAGAAGAGAAAGTTCTAAAAAAGTATATTTTTTTCTTTCTCCGTTTTCCCCCTGCCAATACAAAGCAACTTTATTTTTCCGCTGGTCTTTAATATGGCGGTCAACAGCATTATAGGCAGCGTTTAATTTACCTTTAGCCAACCAGGAAATTTCCTTTTTTGCTTCTGGCCATTTAAAGTTCCGTGCCTTTTTTTCGTAATCTAAAAGGTTAGGGATAAACTTTAATTTTTTAGTGATAATTTTTTTCTTCATCTTTTACATTATTGAGGGGACTAGACTTCTCCCGGTCATTAAATCAGGCTTGCTAAGTCCCATGATGTTTAAAATTGTCGGGGCAACGTCAGCCAAAATACCTTCTCTTAAAAAGTGTCCGGAAGAGCCGAAACGACGGGAAACAACTAAGAAAGGGACTGGGTTGGTAGAATGTTCTGTTTCCACGCCACCGGTTAAAGGATCAATCATTTCTTCCACATTGCCGTGATCTGCGGTGATAAGACAAACCCCGCCGGAATTAAAAACATTATTGACAATTTTCCCCAAACACTCGTCAACCGCTTCACAAGCCTTGACACCGGCAGAGATAACGCCAGTATGACCAACCATATCAGGATTAGCATAATTAATTACTACAAAGTGATAGTTTAAATTTGGCAGTCTTTTTAAAACTTCCTGAGTAACTTCAAAAGCCGACATTTCCGGTTTTAAATCATAAGTGGCAACCTTCGGAGAAGGAATCTCTACCCAATCTTCATTGGGAAAAGGCTTTTCTCTTTGACCATCAAAATAGTAGGTGACAAAACGTTCTTTTTCCGTTTCAGAAATATGGAGCTGACCTAAATTATTTTCAGCAATAACTCTAGCTAAAGGGATTTTGACTATTTCTGGTGGAAAAGCAATTTTTGTTGGTAATCCTTTTTCATATTCGGTCATTGTGGCAAAAAAAAGATTTTTCAAAATTTTTTTTCTTTGAAAAGTAGTTGTTCCTTCTGGAGCTTGATAGAGTTTTAGGCCATATTTTTCAGCATAGGGGTCAAAAGTTGCTATGGGTTTTTTTAATTTCTCAAACTCTGGGAGAACAAAAGCTTTGGTTAATTGTCGGGGACGGTCAATACGGAAGTTAAAAAAGATAACACCATCGTTGTCTTTAATTACTCCATCCTTGTTAACTAATAACGGCTCTAAAAATTCATCGGTTTTACCACTTTCATAGGATTTTTGGATAGCTGCTTTAAGGGATTCCACTTTTTCACCCTTACCTTCAACTAAAAGTTCATAAGCTTTTTGTGTTCTTTCCCAACGCAAATCACGATCCATAGCGTAGTAACGACCAATTAGAGTTGCTATTTGACCAACCCCAATTTTTTCCATATTTAATTGAACTTGATTTAAAAAAACAAAAGCCGAAGATTGAGGTGAATCACGCCCATCAGTAAAAAGATGTAACCAGACTTTTTTAAGACCTTCTTGGGCAGCCAGACGTAGAAGAGCAAAAAGATGCTCTAAACTAGAATGAACACCACCAGAACCAATCAAGCCTAAAAGATGAAGAGAGGAATTGTTTTGGCGAACATGTTCAACTGCTTCTTTAAAAGCACTAATCTGATAAAAAAATCCGTTAGCAATAGCCATGTTAATTCGCTGTAAATCTTGAAAAACAATCTGACCAGCTCCTAGGTTTAAATGGCCTGTTTCCGAATTACCTGGTTCACCACGAGGAAGACCAACCGCTTCTCCAGAAGCAGTTAGTTGAGTATGAGGAAAAGCCGCCCAAAACTTATTAAAATTAGGCGTTTTAGCTAAAGAAATAGCATTCCCTGGACCTGAAGGAGCAATTCCCCATCCGTCAAGAATAATAAGGACGACTGGTTTTAACATTTTAGCTTTATTGACTTTCTCACTTTAGGCTTTCCTGAATTTCTAATAATCGATTGTACTTAGCGACTCTTTCGCCTCTGGCCGGAGCCCCAAACTTAACATAATCAGCGTTAACACCAACAGCAAAATCGGCAATAAAATCGTCTTCTGTTTCACCGCTACGATGAGAAACAACAATCTTAAACCCAGCCTGTCTGGCAATTTTAATAACCTCAATCGTTTCAGCTATTGTCCCAATCTGATTAGGTTTGACTAAAATAGCGTTACAGGCCTTTTTCTTAATCGCTTCCTCTAGTCTTTTTTTATTAGTAGCTAATAAATCATCGCCAACAATAATAAGGTTAGTTAAGGTTCTGGTTAATTTTTGCCAACCCTCCCAATCATCTTCATATAAAGGGTCTTCTAGGGCAATCAGAGGATATTGTTGAAGTAAATCCTTGTAAAAATCAATCAATTCGTTAGTTCCCATAGGCATACTGCGGTCACGAATCCGATAGCGACCATCTTTATAGAAAAATCCGGCAGCCACATCTAAACTTAAAAAAACGTCTTTATTGAGCCCATAACCTGTTTCTTTAACTGCTTGGGTTAAAACCTCTAAAGCATCCAAGTTAGTGAAAAGGTTAGGGGCAAATCCCCCTTCATCGCCAACTGAATGAATAGCTCCGTTACGAATAAGTACTCTCTTGACTCCCTGATAAATTTTCTCTCCTATTTCCAAAGCTTCAGGATAAGATTTTTGTTCATGGGGAACTAAATGAAATTCCTGAAAATCAAGATTACCGGCCCCATGACCACCGCCATTAATTAAGTTAAAAAGTGGTGTCGGGATTTTAAACTGTTCTTTTTTTAAACCATAAAGATGAGCAATGTGTTCAAAATTATTGGCTTTTTCTGCAGCTGCTGCTGCTTCACAAACACCTTGAGAAACAGCCAGAGTGGCATTGGCTCCCAACTTGCTTTTATTGGGAGTACCGTCCAAAGCTAATAATTTCCTGTCAATTTCTAATTGATTATGGGCTTCAAAACCGATTAATTCAGGAGCAATAATATTGTTCACATTAGCCACCGCTTTTAAAACACCTAAACCATTGTAACGATGAGGATCATTATCTCTTAATTCCAAAGCTTCATGTTTTCCAACTGAAGAGCCAGAAGGAATTGAAGCTATCCCAACAGCCCCGTTTTCAAGTTCAACTCTGGTTTCTAGGGTTGGATTACCACGTGAATCTAAAATTTCTCTAGCTTTAATTAATTTTATCTTTGCCATATTTATTTTATTTTTTTCTTTTCTGCTTCAGCAATTAATTCCCTGGTTCTTTCAATAGCATCAGGATTAACCGAAATACTGGTTATTCCCCAATCAACCAATTTTTCCACTAAATCAGGGTAGGTTGAAGGTGCCTGGCCGCAAATTGAAGAGCTAACTTTATATTTCCGGCAGGTTTTAATTGTTTCTTCAAAAGCCCAGTAAAGAGCTGGATTGTTTTCGTTAAAAACTTGAGCTAGTTCACTATTATCACGGTCAACACCTAAAATTAGCATGGTTAAATCATTGGAACCAATAGAAACACCATCAATCCCTACCTTCAAAAAATCTTCTAATAAAATGACATTACTTGGAATTTCAACCATTAACCAAAGTTTAAAAGTTGAACTACGACTTAAACCATTGGCAACAACGATTTTTTTAATTTCCTGAAGCTCACGGGGAGTTCTAACAAAAGGAATCATCAACCAAAGGTTATTAAACTTTTCTCGAACTTTTTTAATAGCTTTTAATTCCATTTCAAAAACTTCTGAGTCTTGTAAATAACGAAAGGCACCGCGAAAACCGATAAAAGGGTTTTCTTCTTCAGGTTCAAAAGCCTTACCTCCAACAAGGTGACGATATTCATTGGTCTTAAAATCAGTGGTACGGTAAATAACTGGCCTTGGGTGAAAACTTTTGCAAAATAAACCTAAATTAGTTGCTAATTCATCAACAAACATTTTTTGTTTTTTATCTTTAATGATTTTTCTGGGATGAATACCAATCTGAGAAATTATAAATTCGGCTCGTAATAAACCAACACCATCGATATTCCTCTCGGCGATTTCGGTAGCCAATTGCGGTTCAGCCAAGTTAACATAAAGATTAGTAGCAGTTTTTCTAACAACTACGCGAGCAATCTTTTTTATCTGAGGACTTAAATTTTCCTCAATAGAGCTAGGGATTTCTACTCCGCCTTGATAAATTTTTCCCTGAGAACCATTAACTGTTATTATTTGTCCGTTTTTTAAATCCTTGGTGGCCGTTTTTGTACCAACAACACAAGGAATTCCTAATTCGCGGCTGACAATGGCTGCGTGAGAAGTCTGTCCTCCTTTGTCAGTAACAATGGCTACAACCCTCTTCATGGCAGGGACAAAATCTGGAGAAGTCATTGGTGCCACCAAAACTTCTCCTTTTTCTATCTTATTAATTTCTTTAGGAGAAGAGATTTTTTGAACTGGGCCGGAAACCAAACCAGGCGCGCCAGGCTGACCTTCCAAAATAACTTTTCTTTTAGAACCTTTTATCTTAACTTCTTTTTCTTTTTCCTTAATTGTTGTTACTGGTCGCGATTGAACAATATAAAATTTCTTTTTGTGCAAAACCCATTCAATATCCTGAGGAAAGAAATAATGTTTATGAATCTTTTTACCCAGAGCTGCTAATTCCTTAATCTCTTTGTCGGTTAATTTTCTTTTTAGTCTCAAACGACGTGGGACACTGGTTTCTTTGGTTAAACTACCCACTTTAATTAATTGAACTTTTTGTTTTTCGACTCTTTTAGAAAGAACATCCAAGCTGTTTTTCTCAACAAGATAAGTGTCCGGCGTTACTTCACCCTGAACAATATATTCTCCTAGCCCCCAAACAGCTTCAATAATTATTTGATTTTTCTGATTGGTAACTGGATTGACAGTAAACATAACGCCAGATATTTCAGCTGGTATCATTTCCTGAATCGGAACAGCTAAGCCAACTTTAAAATGATTGAAGCCTTTTTCCTCCCGATAAAAAATAGCTCTGGCTTCAAAAAGTGAAGCCCAACATTCTTGAACTTTCTTTAAAACATTAGCTTCACCCTTAATATTTAAAAATGTTTTTTGCTGACCGGCAAAGGAGGCTGTGGGTAAATCTTCAGCTGTAGCTGAAGAACGAATAGCCACTAAAGCATGAGAAATAATACCGCCTAATTTTAAGTAATTGAAAATTATTTCTTTGGCTAAAGCTGGAGAAATTTTCCTAGATAAAATGAGAGCCTTAATCTTTTCAGAAGTTTCATTAATTGTTTGCGGGTTGTTAAGATCGATTTTTTTTAATTCTTGATGGATTTTGCTTTTGAGTTTATTTTCTTCAATAAAATCAAAGTAAGCTTTGCTGGTGACAATAAAGCCTTGAGGGATAGGAAAGCCGGCTGCAGCCATTTCGCCTAGATTAGCCCCTTTACCGCCAACTAAATCAATATCGTTTTTATTAACTTCTTGAAACCAAAGAATATCTTTTTGCTTTTTTTTATCCATTGGGCAGTTTATTAACTAACAAATATTATTTTTGCCAACCCCGATTGGGTTGCTTTCTTAATTTTTCTGTTTCATCTGGTCTTTGGTAATCATCTTGCAATCTGACTGTCGTTCCTTCCTCTTTAGTCGAAGCCTCCATAATTTCGCAATCAGTAATCCCCTGGATACGATGTTTATCTCCGGGTTCTATAAAATAGCCCTTCTGAGGCTCCATTTCCGCTTCTTCGTCATTTAAAATAATTTTGGCTCGTCCGGAAATCAAACAAAGAGTTTCTATTTTTTTGTCATGATATTGATAGCTAAATCTTGCTCCCTGGTTAATATGAAGAATTTTACCAACTACAGGCGATTCCGGTGGAGTTAACAGAAGCTCCCAACCCCAAGGTTTTTCAACTCGCTCAATAAAAGTTTTTTTCATTCTTATTTTATTCTAAAAGGAAGCCAGAAAAAGGTCAAGCTGGGAAACAATACTAAAAGAACTTTGGCCGGTCTTTTGCTGCCAGTCAATTTCCAAAAGCTCTTTGTAAATATTGATTAATTTTTTCAGACCGAACCTTTTGGCTTGTCTAATAAGTTTTTCTTTTTGCCAATCTTTCATTTGATTTAACCCTTTTTCTCCTAAATCGGCAGCCAGAATCAGAAGACGAATTTGGCGACTCAAAAGATAAAAAATCAGTTCTGGTGGATCTTTTTCTAAAGATTGATGAAATAAAACTATAGATTGTTTTGCGTTCCCTGGAGATAAAGAATCTAAAAAACGAAAGACAACTAATGGTAAATCAAATCTTAAAATCTGGTTTTTAAAAGAAGACAAAACCTGTCCGTCAATTTTTTTTCCTTCCCAGACAATTAAATTAGATGGATCTGATTTTCTAAGATAGTCAATAATCTTTTTCTTTGCCTGACTTTGCCGACCGGAAAAAATGTTTTCGATAATAATCAAATGATTTTTTTCTAATAGAGAGGGTGCTTCAATTGCTTCTTGAAGTTCATTCAATTTTAGATTGTTACCTTCAAATTTTAAAACCTCTTCTTTATTTCTTGCTCTAAGGGTTTCAATTTCTTCCTTTAGTTTTTGTCTGCTTAAAACTGTATTTTCGCCATGGAGAATTATCATCTTTAGCTTAATTTTCTCATTCTTCCGTGTGGGAGTAAACTGCCGGAAAAATTCTTGGGAATATGACTTAATTCATGAATTAAAATTTTTCTCTGGTATTCAGGTTTCAAATTATCAAATCTTTCGGAAATAACTTCTAGGCAGTAGTGAGATTCAACTCCCAAAGCTTGTTGCCAAATTCGCGGCAAACTCCAAATTCTGGCTCTTGCCTTGGCCTTAGAACCATAGCTACGGAAAACAATAACTCTTTTTGTTTTAATATAAGAAAGCTTAAGATTGGCAACCAATTGGTTTACCTTATGCTGAAGGTCAGGAGCTAATTCCCAAGTCATTTTTTTAAGCAACTTTATAAACTTCATCGCCGTCTTTTACCGGCTGATCAACCTTCATGCCAACATCATCACCTTTTTTCGCCTGATTGATGTTTTTATGCTCAACTTGCATTGAAGTTACTTCCTGCTCAAATTCATTCTCGTGACCTGAGATTTTAATACGGTCACCAACCTTGATGGAGCTGGCTACTTTAATCACAGCCACGCCAATTTTATCGTAATAATGAACAATTTTACCAACTTTGGTATCGGTCATAAACTTTTACTCCTCACCTCCCTTCTCAATTAAAACCTATTATAAAACCTACTTGTCATTGATTTCAAGCCAGTGACAAATAGCCACGGCTAAAGCATCAGCAGCATGGGTTGGACGAGGAATCTTTCGGAGATGCAAAGCCTTTCTGACTTTAGATTGAACTTGTTTTTTCTCCGCCCGTCCGTTCCCAACTATTTTCATCTTAATTTTTAAAGGAGGGTACTCAAAAACTTTAAGTTTTTCTTTAGCGGCTGCTAATTTGACTACTCCAATAGCTTGGCCAACAGCTGAAGCGGATTTAGCGTTATTGTTAAAAAAAAGACTTTCAATCGCCAAAACTGTTGGTTTGTGTTTTTTCATTAAACCGACAACTTCTTCGTAAATTAAATTTAAGCGGTAGGAAGAATCATTATGATTTGAAGTTTTAATACTCCCCTTTTCTAAAAGCTTAAATTCCCCTTTTAAACATTGAATCAAGCCAAAACCAGTCATGGCTGTCCCTGGATCAATTCCCAAAATAATCATAGAAATAGTATAGCACAATCTAATTTACTTGGTTTGAATTAGATTAAATTTTATGTTATAAAATGTTTTGCCGAACAGCAATCAGGCTCTTTAAAATCTAATTTATTAAAAAAATTAATAATCTAATAAGGGGAGGCAAAAAAATGCTACTGGAAATTTCTAAAGATGTTGAGAAAATACTGAGTGAAATCAAAAAGGCTAGGAAGAACAAATTAACACCGAATGAACAAATTGCTCTAAGAACAAGCAAGTCCCTTCTCACTCAAAAGGTAAGGGAAAAATTATCAATTGATGATGTCGAACAACTGGTTAGGAACTTGAATTTTCTTAAGCAAGATACTCTTGTAAAAGCCAGGCAATCAATCGAAAGATTTCTCAATGATCTTGACGGTAAAGAATCTATATATTTTGATTAAACCACAAGAGAAAGAGGTAAATTATGTTGGCTACAGATAAAATGGTAATTAAAAAAAGATTAAGGTTAACCACTAAATCCTTAAAAAAACTTGGCAAGGGAAAAAGAAGATTGGCAATCAGTCTCATAAAAAATTTAAATTACCTTATTGAGGAAAAAGACTCTAGTTTGAAAAAAGCTCAAATTATCAGTCTAGCTAATAATTTAAAAGCATTTTTCTCTCCTCCTGATCATTTTGATTCTATTGAAAAAATCAGCAATAATGCTTATCTTGCTCTTGAAGATTTAATCCAAAGAGTTGAAAAATGATCTTTAAAGTTGGAAACCGACAGGCTATTGCCAAGAAACCTGTCGGTTTTTTATAGCAAAATACATAAAATTATGTTAAAATTTTAACGATTGGGCCCGTAGCTCAGTGGTAGAGCACCTGCCTTTTAAGCAGGGTGTCGAGCGTTCGATCCGCTCCGGGCTCACATTTTCCTATTTTTGGCCCCGTCGTCTAGCGGCCTAGGACATCGGGTTTTCATCCCGAAAATCGCGGGTTCAAATCCCGCCGGGGTCACAAATATGATAAAATAATGAGAGAATGAGATTCAGAATCTTTTTTCTCTTCTTTTTTCTAATTTCCCTCCTTTCCTTCCTTTTTTTAAAACCTACTTTATCTTCGGTTGTAGCCGCTGATTTAAATTACCTTAATAACAAAATAGGAATTCATCTAGCCACCCCTGCCTATGAAGATTTAGAAAAAGCAGCTAAGCTGATTAATACTAATGGAGGGGACTGGGGTTACGTTACTTTAGTAATGCAGGAAGATGATTTAAACAAAGAAAAATGGCAGGGTGTTTTCGATCAAGCCAGAAAGCTACATTTAATCCCTATTGTTCGCTTGGCCACTTCTTTTGAGAATAGCTATTGGCGAGCACCAAAAGCAGATGAAGCGCAAAAGTGGGCTGATTTTCTAGATTCCTTAAATTGGGTAGTTCAAAATCGTTTTGTTGTTCTTTTTAATGAAGCCAATCGCTCTGATGAATGGGGAGGAAAAGTTAATCCGCAAGAATTTGCTGAAGTTGTTTTTTCCTTTAGTAAAACTTTAAAATCAGTTAACCCTGACTTTTTTGTGATGATGGCTGGTTTTGATAGTGCCGCTCCTTCTTCCCCGCCCCAATATGAAGATGAAGTGATTTTTTTAAGAAAAGCATTATCTTCTCAAAAGAATCTTTTTGATTATCTTGACGGTTGGGCTTCACATTCTTATCCAAACAGTTTTCTTCCTTATGGCCGAAACTCTATTTTTAATTATCAGTGGGAACTATCTCTTCTTAAAAGCCTAGGAATAAACAAGAATTTGCCAGTCTTTGTTACCGAAGCCGGATGGTGCCATCAAGAAGGAAAAATAACTAACTTTAGCTTTCTTCCGGCTGAGGAAGTAGCCCAACTAACCAATAATTATTTGATTGAATTATTGAAAGATCCACAAGTAATAGCTGTTACTCCTTTTATCCTTAATTATCAGGAAGAACCCTTTGATCATTTTTCCTGGCAAAAGAATAATAATGAATTTTACCCACAGTATGAAATGGTTCAAGAAATAAATAAAGTTAAAGGTCAACCGTCTCAGGAAGAAAAATTAACCTTATTAACCCCTTTACCAATGAAGTTAATTAAAAATTCAACCTATCAAATAGGATTAATCATCAGAAACGAAGGGCAGGGTTTTTGGGATGAACAAGACGGCTATAGTTTAAAACTAAAAGGCTTACCAGAAGAGGCAAGTTATTTTTTCTCTAATCTTTCAACCTTAATGCCTTTGGAAGAAAAGCCCATCTGGCTTTATTTAAAAACCGGAGAAGGATTAGGGGAAAAACCTCTTGAGTTGGTTTTAACCAAAGGAAATAAAATTATTGGCAACCAGATTAAATGGGATTTAGAAATTGTTCCGGAAATCAATATTAACCTTAAGGCGAAACTTCTTTTTAAGAAAAACAATAAAGGTGATGATTTTAAATTTCTTATCTACAATAAAAATGAAGAGATTGTTTACAGTGTCCCTCGATTTAGCCTGAAAAATGGAGAAGCGGAAATAAAAGACGTTAAGAATTTAATTATCGGCGATGAATATCGGCTAGTTTTAATCAAATCTTTTTATCTCCCACAACAAACATTCTTAAAGATTAATGAAAATGACAATCAGGCTGTCTTTAAGATTCTACTCCCTCTTGATTTTAACAATGATGGTAAATTATCTTTTAGTGATTTAACGGCTCTTTTTAAAAAACCTAAACTACTTAGGCTTTGGTGGCTAAACTGAAGTTTCTTTTCTCTTCAACAATTGTTGTCTTTTCTCCGTGCCCTGGGTAAACAACCGTTTTATTTGGTAATTTAAATAATTTATTTTTAATGGAATTCATCAAATCTGTTTTGGAACAATATGAAAAGTCACTGCGACCAACACCTTGCTTGAATAAGGTATCGCCGCTAAAAAGAGCTCCCCTGCTAAAAAAAGCTACTCCGCCAGGGGAGTGGCCTGGAGTTTCAATCACCCTTAACTGAGAATTTTGGCCAAAAGAAATCCTTTTATTTTCTTTAAGAAAAGCATCAGGTAATGGAGTAAAACCGTCTTTTATTCCCGTAAACCAGCCAGCTGTTTTATTGGTCCTTTTTAAAAGAAAAAAATCATGACGATTAATTAAAAAGGGGATTTTAAAAGCTAATTTAAGCTCAAAAGCAGCCAAAACGTGATCAAAATGGCCATGAGTAGCTAAAATCATCTGAGGTTTTATCCCTAAATCTTTTATTCGACTGATAATGTATTCCGCATCATCTCCGGGGTCAATAATTAACCCTTTCTTCGTTTTCTTTTCCCAGACTAGATAACAATTCGTTTGCAGTTGACCAACAATCAGTTTTTCAACTTTCATAGATATAATGAAGTAAGTACTCTACTTTTTAGATTCTTTAGGACGGGATTTTTTTTGAAGTTTTCCAGATTTTCCTGTTTCCTTAACAAACTTAAGTTTAGACTGTTTTTCTCTTAAGTAATAAAGCTTTGCCCTTCTAACTTTCCCCTTTCTAATAACTTTAACCGCTTCAATCCAAGGAGAATTTAAAGGCCAAATCCTTTCTACGCCAATACCTCCAGCAGCGATTTTTCGCACTGTAAACATTTTATTCTCCCCTTCTCCTTTAATTGACAAAACAATTCCCTCAAAAGGTTGCATGCGAACTTTTTCTCCTTCTTGAATTTTCTGAAGGACTTTGACTCTGTCGCCAACAGCAAAAGAAGTCTCTTTAATTTTTGTTTGGTTAGCCATGGAAATAATTTTACCAGAAAGAAAGCTATTCCTCAATAATCTTTTTAATCTCTTTTTTCAAGCTTTCAGAATAATCAACGCCAAAAGGCAAAATCAGTCTTTTAATCTGACCCATACTATTAACAAAACCCAAGGCGAGTTTATTTTTACCTTGTTTTTGCTTTAAAAGTTTGTTTAATTCAACCAGTTTCCGCGGCGACAGCTGGGAAGGAAGAGTGACTTCAAAATCCCAATCTTTAACTTCCTCTTTTTGACTTTCTTTACCTTCCTCTTTTTCTAAAAGATGAACTTCGTCAATAACTAAATTAAGCGTTCCTTCTCTATTTTGAAGTCTCCCTCTGACTAAAACAATCTGATTTTTAATCCAGTATTCTTTTGTTCTTGAATAGATTTTAGGGAAAACAACCGCTTCAATGCCGCCACTTTCGTCCTCAATCCTAACAAAAGCCATTTCCTGGGCATTAGCTTTAGTTAAAACTAATCTTATACTGGTAATCATTCCGCCAAGTTTAACCAACTTGCCTTTTTTCTTTTGACTGTCTTGAAATAGATCGTCAATTCGATCAGAGCGTTTAACTGACAGAAGCGGTAAAAATTGATTTAAGGGATGATCGGTTAAATAAAAACCTAAAAGCTCTTTTTCCAGAGAAAGTAATTCTTGACGAGAAAATTCTTCCATATCCGGAATTGCCTCTTCAAGAAGAAATTCAGCTGGAGGATCATTGTCAAAAAAGCTAGCTTGACCATTGGCTTTTTGCTTTTGGATTTGGTTGCCTTTACTCCTTACTTTTTCTAAAGAAGAAAGTAGGGCTGCTCTTTTACCAAACATCTCCATGGCTCCAACACGGATAAGGCTTTCTAGAACTTTTTTATTCACTTTTTGTTGGTCAACCCGTTGGCAAAAATCATAAATTGACTTGAAGTCGCCACCAATTTCCCTGGCTGCTAAAATAGATTTAATAGCTACTTCGCCAACGTTTTTAATAGCTGAAAGCCCAAAAAGAATCGCCTTTCCTTCTAAAGAATTTTTATCCTCCTCAATAGTAAAACCTATTTTTGATCGATTGATATCCGGCGGTAAAACTTTAATTTTCATTTTAGAGCACTCTTCTATAGCTTGAGAAACCTTCTCGTCACGGATAGGGCCTGAAGTACCTAAGGCTTCTGCTGTTAACAAAGCCGCCATAAATTCTACTGGCCAGTAAGCCTTTAAATAGGCAGTTTGATAAGCAATCATCGCGTAAGAAGTTGAATGGGCTTTGTTAAAACCATAACCGGCAAAACGGTCAATAAAATCAAAAACCTTTTCGGCAACTTGTTCCTTGTAACCTAAATCTTCAGCTCTTTTGATAAATTTATTCCTCTCACGGGTCATAATTGACTTTTTCTTTTTACCAATAGCTTTTCGTAAAATATCAGCTTCCCCCAGGCTGTAGCCACCCATAACATTGGCAATTTGTAAACATTGCTCCTGGTAAACAGCTATTCCGTAAGTTTCTTCCAAAATCGGCTTTAGGTCTGGATGGGGATAACGAATTTTTTTCGGATTAGCTTTCCCGGCAAGAAAATCATCAATCAGTTGCATTGGCCCTGGCCGATAAAGAGCAACCATAGCGGAAATATCAGAAAATTTATTGGGTTTTAATTTCCCAGCTAGCCTTTTCATTCCGCTGCTTTCCAGTTGAAAAATACCGACAGTTCTACCCGAAGCAATAATTTCTAAAGCTTTTTTATCCTCAAGAGGAATTTCTGAAAGGTCAATCTCTTTTCCTTGAGTATGACGAATATAATCTAAGGCTTTTTCTAAAATAGTCAGATTACGTAAACCCAAAAGATCCATTTTAAGAAGTCCGATTGCTTTTTCAGAAACATTTAAATCCAATGAATACATATCGTATTGAGTCATAATCCTTTCACCCTTGGTTTCCTTTTGAAGCGGGGTATATTCTGTTAATTCTTTATCGGCGATGACAATACCAGCTGCATGAGTTGAAGCATGACGAGAAACACCTTCGACTTTTTGAGCTAAGTCCAAGAGTTTTTTATATTCTGGTTGACGGTAATAGTTGGCTAATTCGGGAACAGCTTTTAAAGCTTGAGTAATCGTCATTCCCACAGGAATCATTTTGGCAATTTTATCCGGCTCAGAATAAGGCATGCCTAAAACCCGACCAATATCACGAACCGACTCTTTAGCTTTCATCACATTAAAAGTAATAATTTGCGCAACTTTATCCTTGCCGTATTTTTGAGTAATATATTCAATTACTTCATCCCGTCGGTCGTCGGCAAAATCTAAATCAATATCCGGAGGAGTTGGTCTTTGAGGATTCATAAATCTCTCAAAAGGTAAATTATGTCTTAAAGGATCAACAGAAGTTATTCTTAAAATATAAGAGATTAAAGAACCAGCGGCCGAACCTCTGCCTGGTCCAACTCTTATCTTTTGTTGTTTAGCCCAATTAACAAAGTCTTGAACAATTAAAAAATAGGTGGCAAATCCTTTTTGGCAGATTATTTTTAATTCATATTCGATTCTTTCCAAAACTTCCTTGGGTATTTTTTCGCCAAAACGATCCTTTAACCTTTCGTCAGTAAGTTTTTTTAGTTGTTCTTCGGCTGTTTCTCCTTCTAAAAGTGGGTAATTAGGTAAAATCCAATGGCCAATAGGGATTTCCAAATTACAAGCCTGGACAATTTTACGAGTATTTTTAATTGCTTCTGGATAGTCCTTAAAGGCTTTAATCATTTCCTCCTGCGAACGCAAATAGAAATCAGGTGAATTTAACATTGTCAAACGATTTTTATCCTTAATCATTTTTTGTGTTTGTACAGCCAGAAGTGCATCTTGAGCCTCAGCATCATCAGCTTCAACATAATGAACATCGTTAGTCGCAACTAAAGGGATGCCTAATTTACGAGAAAGCTTAATTATTTTTTGATTAACTTCTTTTTGCTCAGGGATTTTAGGATGATGCTGGATTTCTAAATAAAAATCTTTGCCAAAAATTTCTAAAAATTCTTTAGCCTTCTGTTCAGCCTCCTTATCTCTCCTCTGAGTAAACAACTGAGGAATTTCTCCTTCTAAACAAGCTGAAGTAACAATCAACCCCTGGCGATACTCTTTTAAAAGCTCCATATCAATACGAGGTTTATAATAAAAACCCTCGAGATTAGCCAAAGTAGTTAATTTCATTAAATTGTTATAGCCAATTTCGTTTTTAGCCAGAAGAAGAAGATGATAACGATCAGAATCAATATTGGCTTGTTTATCAAAGCGTGAGCGAGCTGCCATGTAAGCTTCCAAACCAATAATTGGCTTCATCCCAAATTCTTTAGCAGTTAAAAAGAATTTAATTGCCCCATACATAACTCCGTGGTCAGTTAAAGCCAGAGAATCCATACCTAATTCCAGCCCTTTAGCAAAAAGAGATTCTATTTTCGCTAAACCATCTAGCAAAGAATATTCGGAATGAACATGAAGATGGGTAAATTTAGCCATAATTTAAAAAGCTTGAGAGTCTTTATTGTTCGGCAACAACTACTTTGTTGTCAGACTTTTTTGCTTGGAAAGCAGCGTTATCTGCTTTTTCGAAAAATTTAGTCGGACCCTCTCCGTGATATTGCCTAACGCCAATACTTACTGATAATTTTCTCCCCGATGGACTTAATGGTTTTAATCTATTAATATTTTCTAAAATTCGCTGTGAAATTTCCTCAGCAATAGATGAACCAGCTTTGGGTAAAATTACCGTGAATTCATCTCCTCCCCATCTTGCCACCAAATCGCTAGTTCTAACCCCCTTTTTTATATTTTGGGCTGTTAAGATAATCGCTAGATCACCAAGGTGATGGCTTTTATCTTCATCATTCCATTGCTTGAGACCATCCACGTCAATTACTAAAAGACTAAGAGGTTGTTTATTACGTTCAGCGCTAGCCACCTCTCTAATAATCGTTTCTTCATAAAACGCCCGGTTCGGTAGGTTAGTTAAAGCATCTCGACCTGACAACCAGTCTCTAGAGGCAAGTAAACCAGCCACAATCTCATCATATTGACCCCAATTGAGCTTTCCCTTAAGAACATCTTCTTTTAGCGATTTAACTAACGAAAGCCAATATTTTTCTCTTCCAAGATATTCAGAATTTTTTTTAATTTATTTTTTTCTGGAAAAGCACCAGCAAAATTTATTGCCTGTTTTATGTTTTCTGTTGAGATTATTTTTTCTTCCCCTAAGTTTTCTCCCATTGCTTTTCCTCTTTCTTAAATTTACCTTGTTAGGAGATTTTTTTCAAGCAGATTTTAACTTTTCACGAAAGAGCTTACGTACTTCTTGAGGGACAGCTTTACCTTTTGTTCTAGCCATTACCTGACCAACTAAAAACTCAACAACTGTCTCCTTACCTTTTTTAAATTGCTCAACTACTAAAGGATTATCTTTAATAACATTTCCGATCATTAGAACCAATTCATTTTTATCCATGCCTGGTTTTTTGTTTGAAAGTTTATCAATAATCTCTTGGGCAGTCTTGACTTTTTTATTAATAATCAGGTCAGTGGCTTTTGACGGGTTTATTTTAACCTTGAGTTTCTCGCTGATTTTCAAGCTGTCTTCAAGAACTTTTATATTTTTATCTGTTCTTGACAATAATTCCGCCTGATAATTTGAAAGTCCTATCTTTTTCAAATTAATTATTTTCTCTTGAGGTAATTCTGGAATTTTAGCCTTAATTTCTTTAATTTGTTCATTACTTAAGCGAATCGGAGGAATATCGGGTTCAGGGAAATAACGATAATCAGCTGCTTCTTCTTTTTCTCTTTGCAAAACCGTTTTTTGTTCTTTATCATCCCAACCCCTAGTACTTTTATTACCGGTTTGCTTCTCAAAGCCAGTCTTCTTAAATTCTTCAAATTGTCTTTTGATTTCATATTCAATTGCTTTTTCAGCAAACCGGAAAGAATTAATGTTTTTAATTTCTACTAAAGGGGTATAATATTTTTTCCCGTTCTTTTCAATTTCCAGATTAACCGTAGGCTCACATCTCATTTGGCCTTTTTCCATATCAGCATCAGCTATACCAAGGCAACGGACCAACTGCTGAAGCTTCTTTAAAAAATCCTTAGTCTGACTAGCTGAACAGAGATTAGGTTCTGTAACAATTTCCATTAAGGGAATGCCCGAACGGTTAAAATCAATCAAAGAAGCTTTTTTGTTATTAACCACTCCATGAATAAGCTTACCTGTGTCTTCTTCTAAGTGGACTCTTATAATTTTGACTTTTTCAAATTCACCTTTCTGACACAAAGGCAAATCATACTGACTTATTTGATAACCTTTGGGTAAATCGGGATAAAAATAATTTTTGCGGTCAAACTTGCTAAAATTAGCTATCTGACAATTTAAAGCTAAACCAGCGAGAACCACAGCTTCGATAGCCTTTTGATTAGGATACGGTAAAGCACCAGGCAAACCTAAACAGACCGGGCAAACATAGCTGTTCGGCAAATGACCAAAATAATCAGTTGAACAACGACAAAACATCTTAGATTTTGTCTTTAATTCAACATGAATTTCAAGACCGATTAAAACTTTAAATAACATTTTCTTGTTCATACTGATAGGCAATCTGAAAAAGTAATTCTTCGCTAAGCTGCGGCCCTAAAAGCTGGAAACCAACAGGGAGGTTATCAACCTTTCCAGCCGGTAACGAAAGCCCAGGGATACCAGCCAAATTAGCTGTTACTGTATAAATATCTGATAAATACATTTTCAAAGGGTCTATTGTTTTTTCCCCTATTCTAAATGGTAAAGTGGGTGAAACTGGCGTTAGTAAAACATCAACTTTCTTGAAAACCTCGTCAAAATCTTTTCTAATTAAACTCCTAACCTTCATTGCTTTTAAATAATAAGCCTCGTAATAACCAGCCGAAAGGGCATATGTTCCCAGCATTATTCTTCTTTTAGCTTCATCGCCAAAAGAAGCACGGCCAAAACCATAACGGATACCATCATAACGAGCTAAATTAGAAGAAACCTCTGAGGATTGAATAATATAGTAAGCAGCAAGAGCATAATGGCTATGAGGCAAAGAAACTTCAATTATTTTCGCCCCCAGTTTTTCCAATTTATTAATCGCTTTTCTTACTTTTTCTTCAACTTTTCTGTCCAGGCCTTGTGAAAAATATTCTTTAGGTAAACCGATTTTCAGATTTTGTTTATTTCCCCACAGTCTTTGCTGATAATTCGGGACTGGCTGGTTTAAAGAAGTCGCATCGTATTTATCACCACCAGACATAATCTGTAAAAGAATAGCCAAATCCATAGTCTCTTTGCCAAAACAGCCAACAGTATCTAAGGAAGAAGCCATCGCAATCACTCCATAACGAGAAATTCTTCCATAGCTTGGCTTTAGCCCCAAAACACCGCAAAAGGAAGCCGGTAAACGAATTGACCCCCCCGTATCAGTACCAATAGCCCCAAAAGCCATCTGGGCGGCAACTGCAACTGCAGAACCACTACTTGAACCTCCAGGGACATAATCTTCACGCCAGGGATTTTTAGTTATACCAAAATCGGAATTTTCCCCTGAAGAACCATGAGCCCAAGCATCAAGATTGGTTTTCCCAATAATAATAGCTCCAGCTTTTTTTAATTTTTTTACTGCGGTGGCATCGTAAGCCGGAATATAATTCTCCAAGACTTTTGAAGCAGCCGTTGTTTTTATACCTTTGGTGCAGAAAATATCCTTGACTGCTATGGGTATTCCCAGTAAAGGCTGTTGCTTAAAAACTGAGGCTTGATGATTTAATAAACCATCGGCTTTTTGAGCTTCAATTAAAGCTTCTCTTTCACAAACGCTTAAAAAAGCATTAAGTTTGGGATTATCATCTTTAATCTTTTTTAAAGATGATTTTACAACTTCAAAAGACGAAAATTTTTTCTTTTTTAGACCTTCCTGAATCTGACTGATTGAAAGCTGTGTTAATTCCATTTTAATAATTTTTAATTATTTCTTATAATTCTTTTAATTTTGAAAAACCCACGATGAGTTTCTTCAGCCTCTGACAAAGCTTCTTTTTGACTTAGAGAAGATTGGTTTTGGTCTTTACTAAAAACATTCTCCAAAGAAGTCACTTGGCTGGTTGGTTCAATTTTCTCAACTTTAACCTCACTTAGAACTTCTATGTAAGACAAAATTTCTGAAAGCTGTTCTTGAAATCTTTTTACTTCCTGAGGCGTTAAGTCTAATCTTGCCAATTTAGCCACATGTTTTACTTCTTTTTCGCTTAGTTTAAAACTTTTTTTCATTACCTCATCTCCTTTAAAGCTTTAATTCTCTCCTCTATCGGCGGGTGAGTATTAAAGAGATTAGCCATCCAGTTTTTAGCCAGCGAGCCTTTAAAGGGATTGACAATATAAAGATGGGCCATCGCTTTGTTAGCAACTTCCAATGGTTCTTTATCGCTAGAAATCTTCTGTAGGGCACTAATTAAACCATCAGGATATTTGGTTAACATTACTCCTGAAGCATCGGCTAAAGACTCTCTACGACGGGAAATAGCCAACTGAATCAATTTAGCAATAAGCGGTGAAAGCAAAGCTAAAATTAAACCAACTAAAAAAAGAATTACCCCGATATTCCCGTTTTCACGGCTACGGGAACGACCGCTGAATTGAAAACCACGAAGAAACCAATCAGAAATTAGAATAATCATTCCTACAAGGACGGTAACAATGCTCATCAAAAGCATATCATAATTTTTAATATGACTCATTTCATGAGCCACAACTCCCTCTAACTCTGTTCGGTTAAGTTTAGAAATTAAACCAGTGGTAGCACAAATAACAGCATGATTAATATCTCGCCCAGTAGCAAAAGCATTAGGAGCACTATCTTCAATAACATAAAGTCTGGGCATAGGCACTTGAGAAGCTAAAGCCAAGTTTTCCGTAACGGTAAAAAATTGAAAGTCTCTTTTTTTATCAGCTGGTCTAGCTTTAGAAATAGTTAAAATAATTTTATCCGACCACCAATAACTGGCAAAACTTATTAAACCCGAGATAACTAAAGCCCAACCAATAATCCCTGGACTGTAATTTAAAGCTTCACTGAAAAGCCAAGTTACTAAAGTTATAAAAATGATAAAAGTCACCATAATAATGACACTGCGGCGCTTATTACGATCAACTTGTTCGTAAACGTTAATCATTAAATTTCTACCTTAGGCGTTTTTAATTGCTCCTTTTTAACAATTATTGGTTCCTCTTCTTCAGGCATTTTCAAACCTGCCTCCGGCTGGAAACGAAACATTTTACCAACCAGATTAGAAGGGAATCTTGCTAACATAATATTATAATCAGCTGTCAAATCAATTAAAGTCCGACGGGAATACATAACCTTGTCAGCTGTATCCCTTAATTCTTCCATTAACTGACTTGTAGGGCCAACTGCTTGAAGCTGAGGTGTTGATTCAAAAACAGCCCGAATAGGAGCTAAGGCGCTTTGCAGGCGGTTTCCAGCTTCAATCATCTTCTGAGTATTATTACCATCAACAACCTTGACAACCTGTTTTCTCGCTTCGGTTAATTCCTCAAAAATAGTTTTTTCATGCTTCATATAACCTTTAACAGAAGCAACTAAATTAGGAATCAAATCAGCCTGTCTTTTAAGCTGATTGCCAATTTCCTGAATTGAGGCTTTAATTCGAGTCTTGGTTGTGACAAAACGGTTATATAAAGACCAGAAATAGAGCAAAACTACTGCTGCTATAACAATAATTAAAATAATAAAATCTGTCATTTTCTCACCTCCCTTCAAAATTCAAAATTTTTTTCAATTTATTATAACCCATGGTATTAATAATATCATTTTTAGTGACCCAACCTCGTCTGGCCATAGCCACTCCGTAGGATATTAAATCTAATTGCTTAACAGCATGGGCATCAGTGTTAATTACCATTTTCACTCCGCTTTTCACAGCTTGACGAATAAGAGTATCAGGCAGATCTAAACGATTAGGCCAGGCATTAATTTCTAAATATTTGTTATTTTTAAGACAAAAAGCGAAGATTTTTTCCCAGTCAAGCTCAAAACCTTCCCTTTCGCCTAATTTACGGCCAGTTGGATGACCCAAAATTTTTATCTTCGGATGGACTAATGAATTTAAAACACGCTTTGTCATTTCTCGACTTGGCATTTTAAAACTGCTGTGAACTGAAGCAATAGCAAAATCCAAATATTTTAAAGCTTCATCAGGCAAAGCCAGTGAACCATCTGGTTTTATATCTATTTCCAGACTATTTAAGGCATAAATGGATAACTTTTTTACCCTTGAGTAATTTAATTTATCAATTTGTTCTCTTTTTCTCTTTAATATTTCAATTATTTGTTTTGGGCTATGTTGACTTGAGCTGGGATTATGTTCGGAAAAACCTAGATATTGATAGCCCAATTTTGCTGCTTTTTCTAAAAGGACTTCAAAACTATCTGAACCTTCATCATGACTTGTTTCAATTGGAAAGGAAGAATGAACATGAAGATCACCAAGAATATCTTTCTTCTCAATTAATTCTGGTAGTCTTCTCTTCTGTGCAGCCTCAATCTCACCTGTGTCTTCTCTTAATTCCGGTGGAATCCATGCCATTCCTAAAGCTTGATAAAAAGCCTCTTCTGTACTATATGCTTTTATCTTATTTCCCTTTTTAATACCATATTCGGATAAACTAAGGCCTTTTTTCTGGGCAATTTCTCTTAGATGAATATTATGTTGTTTTGAACCGGTAAAGTGTTGAAGTAAAGCTCCATAAGCTTGAGGATCCATTGTTTTAAGATCAATTTGTTCTCCGCTATGATGAATAATACGAGCGGTATTATCACCAGCCACAACCACTTCCTTAGCTTCCGGAAAAGAAACAAACCTTTTGATAGCTTTTTTAGGTTGGGTAGTCGCTACCGCCAAGTCAATATCACCAATAGTAGCGGTCATGCGTCGTAAACTGCCTAAAGAATCAATCCTCCTACTACCAGCTTCTCCCTTAGAAAGATATTTAATAACTTTCTGAGCTAGCTCACAAGCAAAAGGTAGCAACATCCTTTCCGAACGTTTCTTAAGGCTTTTTAACCCCTCTAAAATGTCTTTTTCTGATTGTTCGCCAAAACCTTCAATAACCCTTATTTTACCAGCTTTAAGAGCTTTTTTAAGGCGAGTAAAGGCTGTTTTAGCTTCTTTAATCTTCAATTCTTGGGCAAGTTTATAAGCAGTTTTAGGGCCAACACCAGGAATCTTTAAAAATTCAAACATCGCCGCGGGTAAATTACGAAAAATTTTCTCAAAATGAACAACTTTGCCTGTTCGGAAAAGCTCATCCAAATGAGCCGAAAGACTGGTCCCAATACCAGGAATCTCCTGAAGTTTATTATTTTTCCAAAGATCTCTAGCTTCACTGGTGGTATTTTTAATAGCATTAGCAACCCGGTCGTAAGCAGCAATTTTAAACCTATTACCATCTTTAACTTCTAAAGCAGCGGAAATTTCTTCTAGAAGACGAGCCACTTCTTTGTTAGTCATCTCCCGACTCATTTTCATCTTTTTCATCATATCACAAGCGTTGACTTGAGCTCAATAATTTGCTATTCTAAACGCAATTAAAAAGGGTCCGTAGTGTAGTGGTTAACACATCCGCCTGTCACGCGGAAGATCGCCGGTTCGACTCCGGTCGGGCCCGCTTACCTCTGCCTAGGAAGGAGGTCAAAAGTCCTTTTATCAATAAATGAACAACGGGCGTTTAAAAAACTTTCTTAAAAGGGTTAAGCTCAATGAATCAACCATTAGTGTCATTCTTGGAGTTGTTGTTGTAATTGTCATTGGTACTTTAATCTTTAATTATTTCCGTAGCGTTGATAAAAACAAAATCGAAGAAAGTCAACCAACCCAAACAGCAGACGAAGTTAAATTAATTGAAGAAGAAGGCAGATTAGTCCCTGAAGGTTTACCTATAACCTATCAAGTTCAAGCCGGAGATAATCTTTGGGAAATTGCCGAAAAATTTTACAGCTCTGGCTACAATTGGGTTGATATTGCTAAAGAAAATAGCTTAATTAATGCTGACTATTTGCTGGTTGGACAAGAACTAGTCCTACCAAAAACAACTGTTAGAGAACCAGCTGAAAAAATAGCTGAACAAGAAATTAGCAGTGATGAATACACGGTAGTTAAAGGTGATAATTTATGGAATATTGCTGTTCGAACCTATCAAGATGGCTATCAATGGGTGAAAATTGCCCATGAAAATAATCTAAGCAATCCTGATTTAATTCATCCAGGCAATATTTTAAAATTACCTCGATAATTAACGCTAGGAAAGGTAAAAAAATAATAAAGTGCGGGATTAGTTGAGCGGCTCAACATCACCTTCCCAAGGTGAAAAGAGGGGTTCGACTCCCCTATCCCGCTCTGTTTCTATGCCGATGTAGCTCAGTCGGTAGAGCAAACGCTTCGTAAGCGTTAGGTCGTCGGTTCGACTCCGACCATCGGCTCTGAAAACAAGAGCCTGATTTTGACAAAATATTTTTTTCTCATAAAATTAAGATGGCTAAATATTCCCTACTATCCAAAAAAGAAGAAAGAAGAAATCTCCGACGGGCTACTCTTTTTACTTTTCTGACTCTGTTTTTAATTTTGGGGGCCATCTTCTGGGGTATTCCGGCCTTGATTAAAATGGCTATTTTTTTTGGCGATATCCGTTATTCATCTCAGCAAGTTGAAATCGAGGATAAAATCCCACCTCAGATACCAATCCTTAACGCTTTGCCAGAAGCAACAAACAAATCTGAAATTGAAATATCTGGCATTACCGAAGCTGGTGCTTCAGTAAAAATTTTCCTGACTGGGCAAGAAATTAAAGAAATTTTAGCTGACAATGAAGGCAATTTTTTCTCGGGGAAAATAAATCTAACTCTAGGTCAAAATGAGATATCCGCTTTAGCTGTTGATAAAGCCGGCAATCAAAGTGCTAATTCAGAAAGAACATTTGTTTGGTATGATAATGAACCGCCAATTTTAGAAATCAGCCAACCTGAAGATGGACAAGTTGTCTCTGACGAAAATGCCAAAATAGATATTATCGGAAAAACCGAAGAAAATGTCGAGTTAACCATTAATGATCATTTGATTGTTTTAGATAAAGATAGTAATTTTAAATACAGCCTTGGTCTTAACCAAGGGGAAAACAAAATTCACATTACAGCTACTGATAAAGCTGGTAATAAAACAGAAAAAAGCCTGACTATTACTTATTCTCCTTAAATCTAGACAAAAGCTAATAAAATCCATATCCATGCCATAATCCAGGAATAAAACAAAGAATTTACAAAAAAGGCATGGATAATTAAAGCTAAAAGACTAACTAAAACAATAGTTTTCTTTTTAGATTCTTTTAAAGCTCGTCCCCAAAACCAAAGATAGCTTAAGAAACCGAAGGCTCCAGTTGTAGCCAAAACAAAAAGCCAACTATTATCAGCGCCAGCGCCGGAATGGCTAATTCGCCATTCTTCAGCCTCAAAAAAACCATAATCTCTCTGAGCATAACGATAAGTATTAAAACCAACGCCGAAAAAAGGATGTTCTTTAGCGATCATTAAAGCTTGCTGGTAGTTAATTAAACGAGCTTCAATAGTATAAGTTCTTTCGATTTTGCCGCCTTCGCCAGCTGGTCTTGGCAGTAGAAAATAAGTAAATCCCATTAAAGCTAAAATTACCAGTAAAAATTTCCACGATTTTTTAAAATAAGCAACAAAATAAGCAACAAACAGAACAGCTATTAAAAAAACTAACCAAGAAGCTCTAGAATAAGTTAGAGCTAAAGCCGAATAAATTATCAGGGATAAAGGAATTAACCATTTTTTCTTTTCTTCAAACCAACAGTCAATGATTAAAAAGAAAGTAAAAACTAAAATCAAACCAGTAAAGCCGGGGTCAAGAAAAGTACCAACAACCCGATAAAAGTGAGGATCATATTGCAAAACCTCCAGAGCTTTTAAGTTAGGCCATAAGAAATATTGGCTTAAACCGAAAATCCCGACAGCCGAACCGATAATAATCAAAAAACACCGTACATTTTTCCAGTTCAACCATCCAAGCTTCTTTTTTAAATCAAAAAGAACAAAATACAAGCCGGCGTAAAAAACCCATCTCAATAAATATAAAAACCCAACCCCCAATTCCCTCTTGGAAAAGAGGGGAGAATTCACTATTAAAGAAAAAACTGCTAAAACAGTAAACAGAAAAATCGGCTTAGCTAAAACAGGCAGCTGATATTTCTTCCCCTTTTCGGAAATTTTACAAATCCCCCAGCTTAAAACCAATAAAAACAGGATAATATCGGTTAAATAAAGATGGACTTCAGGCAAATTAAGAAAACTCAAGGGAATTCTGGTTAATTGTCCAAAGGGGAACAAGACCAAGAAAATAAAAAACAAGCTGGTTATAATTTTTTCCATAGTTGGTAAAGCTTAGCTCGGGCTAAAAAAGAGTGAAAACTCATCATTAGGGCAACAATAATCCCTGGTGTCTTGTCTAAAAAGCCTAATCTGAAAATACAATTTTGTATAAATTTAGCGAACGGATTGGCCCACAAACGAAAAAGACTCGGCTCAACTCCTTCTTTTAACAAAACCTGAGCATGTAAAGTGGAGAATCTATTAACATGTTCAATAAATTCTTTAAGCGTCGGATGAGGATAATGCCATAAAGGATTTTTTAAGCTACCAACACTCTCTTTAATATCCCAAGTTTCGTGAACTTCCCTCTGCCACTTCCCTTTTCCCTTTCTTCCCAACCTCAATAAACAGATATTCGCGGTCTCACCATGTTTTAAAAATCTACCACCAAAAAAATCCTGTCTTTTGAGATAAAAACCATCTAGATTTGTTGATTTTATCTTTTCCTTTATTTCTTTTTTTAATTTCGGGGAAACTCTTTCATCAGCATCAATAAAGAAAATCCAATCCCCTTTGGCTTTTTGAAGGCCGAAATTTCTTTGTTCGGCAAAATTATTATTTAA
>CAZQCJ010000052.1:0-13027 GCA_964591885.1 uncultured Gammaproteobacteria bacterium | reverse complement strand
TACCACAGATCGATTTACTTGCGGTTCAGCGAGAATCTTATCAGTGGTTTTTGGATAAAGGAATCCGTCAAGCCATAGAAGAGATTTCTCCGATTACTGATTTTACTGGTAAGAATTGGGAACTCCATTTGGAAAATCCAACTTTTACTGATCCCCGCCACTCAATTACTCAAGCTCTTAATAAGGGCTTGACTTATGATCGGCCCCTAAAAGTTGAGGCGACTTTATTAAATAAAAAAACCGGCAAGAAAACCAAGCAAAAAGTTTTCTTAGGTGATATTCCCCACATGACTCAAGTGGGGACTTTTATTGTTAATGGTGTTGAAAGAGCCATTGTTAATCAATTGAGCCGTTCACCCGGCGTCTTTTTTTCCGGGGAAGTTGATCGAGCTTCTGGCCGGATGCTCTATTTGGCTGACGTTAGGCCTCTTCATGGTTCTTGGTTGGAAATAATGGTTAATCGCAATAATGTTATTAATGTTCGGGTTGACCGTCGGCGAAAATTTACGATGACAACCTTATTGCGTGTTTTTGGACTTTCTACTGATGAGGAAATTTTAAAGGAGTTTGCTGATGAGAAAAAAAGCCATGATTTTCTTTTACCAACAATAGAAAAAGATTCAACTAAAAGTACCCAAGAAGCTTTGATTGAATTTTATCAGAAATTAAGACCCGGTGAGCCGGTGGTTATAGAAAATGCCCAGGAATTGATAGAAAACATGTTTTTTAATCGGCGACGTTACAATTTAGGAAGAATCGGTCGTTACAAGATTAATAAACGCTTGGGTTTGAAAGTTGATGAGGGATCTGAAGGATGGGTTTTGAAAAAAGAAGATTTGGTGGCGATTATTAAATATTTAATTAAACTTCATAATAATGAAGGGAAAATTGACGATATTGACCATTTAGCTAATCGAAGAATAAAAAGAGTTGGCGAACAGTTAATTGAAGGCCCTTTTCGTATTGGTTTCTTAAGACTGGAAAGAGCGATTAAAGAAAAGATGAGTCTTTTTTCGCCTGAGGAAGGTGTTTCTTCTTCACGTTTGATTAACGCCCGCTTGTTGGTTTCTTCTATTAATGAATTTTTCCGTAGTAATCAGCTTTCAACTATTTTGGACCAGACAAATCTTTTATCAGAGATTGATAATCTGCGGAGAATTTCAGTCATGGGTTCTGGCGGTATTACGCGCGAGCGGGCCTCTTTTTCTATCCGCGATATTCATTATTCGCAATATGGCCGTATTTGTCCAGTTCGGACTCCGGAAGGACCTAATATTGGTTTGGTAACTTATTTAACTTTATATGCCAGGGTTAATGAGTATGGTTTTTTGGAAACTCCCTATTTTAAAGTTGAAGCAGTGAAAAATGGCGGTAAAACGAAAATGAAAGTAACGGATAAAATCGTTTATTTAGCCAGTGATGACGAACAGAAATTTCATATTACTCACGCTGGGGTGAACATTGACAAGCAGGGTTTTATTATTGATTCCTGGGTGCCGATAAGATTTGGAAGTGAGCTTCTGGAGTCCCCGGTAGAAAAAGTAGAATTAATTGAGATAAGTCCTTTACAAGTTTTTGGAAGTTCGGCTTCATTAATTCCTTTTTTAGATCATGATATGCCAGCTCGAGCTTTAATGGGAACGCATATGCAGTGTCAAGCTGTCCCTTTAATTAAACCAGAAGCTCCTCTAGTAGGAACTGGTATGGAAACAAATATTGCTAAAGCCATGAAGCATGTTGTTCAGTCACGTCATGACGGAAAAGTTATTTATGCTGATGCCGAAAAAATTGTTTTGAAAATTAAAAACAGCCGTAAGAAAAAAGATATTCTTGACACAGAAGAAATTAAAATTGACGGCAATAAAGAAACTTATTTTCTGACTAAATTTAGGCGAACTAATCCTAACGGAACCTGTTTTTTACAAAAGCCCTTAGTTAAAGTTGGTGAGGTAGTTAAGGCTGGTGATCTTTTGATTGATGGGCCTTCCTGTGAAAAAGGAGAAT
This sequence comes from uncultured Gammaproteobacteria bacterium, assembly GCA_964591885.1. Taxonomy (GTDB): domain Bacteria; phylum Patescibacteriota; class Microgenomatia; order PFEM01; family JAPLYW01; genus CAZQCJ01. The sequence goes on along the minus strand of CAZQCJ010000052.1, from coordinate 11,023 downwards.
TGGCTTTAGGTCGTAATTTAATTATTGCTTATTGTGCTTTTCAGGGTTTGGGTTATGAAGATGCCATTGTTGTTTCTGATCGTTTGGTTAAAGAGGATATTTTAACCTCAATTAATATTGAAGAATATGAAACTTCAGTTGTAGAAACAAAGCTTGGTCCGGAAGAATTAACACGAGATATTCCCAATGTTTCAGAAAGTGACTTATCGTCTTTGGCTGAAGACGGTATTGTAATTGTGGGGAGTGAGGTTGGTCCGAATGACATCCTGGTCGGTAAAATTGCCCCCAAAGGTGAGACTGAATTAACGGCGGAAGAGCGTTTATTAAGAGCTATTTTTGGGGAAAAAGCCAGGGAGGTTAAAGATACCTCTTTACGAGTTCCACACGGCGAAGGGGGAACGGTAATTGATGTTCAAATCCTTGACAGAGATAAAGGTGATGAATTGGAAGCCGGAGCCATTAAAAAAGTTATCATCAGAGTAGCTCAAGTAAGGAAAATTATGGTTGGTGATAAAGTAGCTGGCCGTCATGGTAATAAAGGAGTTATTTCCAAGGTTATTCCGGAAACTGACATGCCCTTTTTACCTGATGGAACTCCGGTTGACATTATTATTTCTTCTTTATCGGTTCTAGCCAGAATGAATTTAGGCCAATTATTTGAGGCTCATTTAGGTTGGGCTGCCTCCAAGCTTGGTTATAAATTGGCTGTCCCGGTTTTTGAAAAGATTAAGGAAGACCAAGTGATGGCTGAGTTAGCAAAAGCAGATTTGCCAGTTGATGGCAAAATTAATCTTCGTGACGGCTATACCGGTGAACTTTTTAAAGAGAAAACCTTAGTTGGTGTTGCTTATATTCTTAAATTGGTTCACATGGTTGAAGATAAAGTTCATGCGCGTTCGACTGGTCCTTATTCTTTGGTAACACAGCAGCCATTAGGAGGAAAAGCCCAAATGGGTGGTCAGCGTTTAGGCGAAATGGAAGTCTGGGCTTTAGAGGCTCATCGTGGAGCCCATACTTTACAGGAGATGCTAACAGTTAAAAGTGATGATGTTGTTGGTCGAGCAAAAACGTTTGAAGCCATTGTTAAAGGTGATGAAGTTCCAGAATCAACTGTCCCCGAATCCTTTAAAGTTTTGGTTAAAGAACTTAATAGTTTATCTTTAGATATTATCCCTATTGGGGCGATTGAATCGCCGAACGGTGAAGATGAGACAAAAGCAGAAACAGAGACAAAAGCAGAAAAAAATGATTTAAAAAAAGAAGAGTTAAAAGAGGAGTTGAAAAATGGATAAAGTTATTGATTTTTCTCGCTTAAAGATTAAATTAGCTTCTCCAGAGACGATTCTTTCTTGGTCAAAAGGTGAAGTTGTTAAGCCTGAAACAATTAATTATCGAACCTTAAAACCAGAAAAAGATGGTTTGTTTTGTGAGCGTATTTTTGGTCCGACCAAAGATTGGGAGTGTTACTGCGGGAAATATAAAGGGATTCGTTATCGTGGTATCATTTGTGATCGTTGTGGTGTTGAAGTAGCTCAATCACGTGTTCGTCGTGAACGTATGGGTCATATTAATTTAGCTGCCCCAGCAGCTCATATTTGGTATTTTAAAGGAGCGCCTTCTAAGCTTTCCTTACTCTTAGATATTTCTCCACGTGATTTAGAATCTGTTGTTTACTTTGCTCAATATTTAGTTGTTCAAGTTGACCAAAAAAAGAAAAAAGAAATTGTTAAAAAAATAGAAAAAGAGGGAGTTGAAGAAACAGCTATTCTTGAGAAAAACTTAGAAGCTCAAGTTAAAAAGATTGAAAAAGACATCATAAAGGAAATTGAGCAGACCAGAAAAAAAATCAAAAACAAAGAACAGCAACTACTGGCTTGTGAAGAATTAAAGTTAAGAGGTAAGCAGAAGATTCAAGGGTTAAGAGATGAGTTGGTTTTGGAAAAAGAGAAAATTCAAGAGAAAAACAAGAATCTTTTAGACTTAATCCAGAGAATTAAAGAGTTAAGTCTTTTGACTGAAGAAGAATATTTTCGGCTGTCAGCTGTGCGGGGTTTGTCTTTTTTGAAAGTTGGAATGGGAGCGGAAGTTCTTTTAGAGGTGATTAAGAATCTTGATTTGGAGAAACTTTTAGTGGAACTTCGTCAGGAAGTAAAAGAAAGCACCGGGGCTCGGCATATTAAAGCCACCAAAAGGTTGATTTTAATTGAAGGGATGAAAAAAGCAGGAGTTAATCCCGCTTGGATAATTTTGCAGGTTTTGCCGGTTATTCCTCCTGATTTACGACCAATGGTTCAACTGGCTGGGGGTCGTTTTGCGACTAGTGATTTAAATGATCTTTATCGTCGGGTAATAAATCGTAATAATCGCTTGAAACACTTGATTGATTTAGGGGCTCCCCAAATTATTCTGAGAAACGAAAAAAGAATGTTGCAGGAAGCGGTTGATAGTTTAATTGATGTTTCTAAGAGCCCTATCCAACGCTTGCGTCGTCAGGTTAAATCTTCCCGCTGTCTCTCTGATATTTTAAGAGGGAAACAAGGACGTTTCCGTCAGAACCTTTTAGGGAAAAGGGTTGATTATTCTGGCCGTTCGGTTATTGTTGTTGGCCCAGAATTAAAGTTAACTCAGTGCGGTTTACCAAAAGAAATGGCTTTGGAAATGTTTAAGCCTTTTGTTTTAAGGGAATTGATTTTATCGGGAATAGCTCCGAATGTTAAAAGCGCTAAGTATACTTTAGAACATCGTCCGCCAGAAGTTTTTGACATCTTAGAAAAAATTACTAAAAAACATTTAGTTTTGCTTAATCGAGCCCCGACTCTTCATAAGCTTGGCTTTCAGGCTTTTTACCCAATCTTGGTTGAGGGGAATGCGCTTCGGGTTCATCCCTGTGTTTGTAAAGGCTATAATGCTGATTTTGATGGTGACCAAATGGCGGTTCATATCCCTTTAGGTAAAAAAGCCCAGGAAGAAGCAGCTAATTATTTGAGGTCAGATAATAATCTTTTAAAGCCAGCTGATGGTTCACCAGTAGCTATTCCTGATAAGGAAATGGCTTTAGGTTGTTATTATTTAACTTCAATTGACAGCCGATCAGAATTATTCCCTACGGTTTTTGCTAATTCACAGGAGGCAATGCTCGCTTATCAGGAAGGTAAATTAGAGCTAAGGCAACTAATGAAAATTTACCTTGATAAAAAGATAGTAGAAACGACTATCGGGCGCCTTATCTTCAATGAAATTTTACCTCAGGAACTTGGTTTTATTAATGATAATGTTCGCCAAAGAACTATCCAGGCTCTAGTTACTCGCGCTCTTCAGATTTGTGATAAAGAAAGAGTGGTTAAGTTAATTGACGATTTGAAAAATCTGGGTTTTTATTTTTCAACCCAATCGGGTTTATCGGTGGGAATTTTTGACTGTAAGCTTTATTCAGGCAAAGAGGAATTTATCAAAGAATCAAACAAGAAGGTCGATCAGTTAGAGCATAATCTTGCCGAAGGTTTAATCACTGGAGAGGAAAAAAAGCGTTTGACTCAAGAAATTTGGCGGGATACAGCTGATGAACTAGCTGATTTAACTTGGGATCAGTTTGAAAAGGAAAATAGTATCCGTTTAATTATTGATGCGGGGTTAGGGCGGGCTTCAAAAGACCAAGTAAAACAGCTTTCAGCGATGCAAGGGTTAGTGGTTGATCCTTTGGGGAGGATTGTTGAATTACCGATTAAGTCCAATTATCGAGAAGGACTTTCTGTTTTTGAATATGTAACTTCGGCCCGCGGCTCAAGAAAGGGTTTAGCTGACACTGCTTTGAAAACTTCTGACGCTGGTTATTTAACCCGCCGCTTGGTAGATGCTGTCCATGATTTAATTTTAAGAGAAGAAGACTGTAAAACTAAAAATGGTCTTCTTATTAGCCGTGAGAAGGGCAAGAAAAGGGCAGAGAGGTTTTTTGAAAGAGTTAAAGGCCGGGTTTTAGCTGCGCCGGTTGTTGATCCTAAAACAAAGAAAATTTTATTAAAAAGAGGAGAATTAATTACTGAAGAAAATGTTGGTCTTTTGGAACGTCATAATATTATGAAGGTGATGGTTCGTTCACCCTTGACTTGTGAATCGCGTTACGGTATTTGTGCTGCTTGTTACGGTTGGGATACAGGAAGTAAAAAAATGGCGGAAATCGGTACTCCAGTCGGTGTTTTGGCAGCTCAATCTATTGGTGAACCTGGGACTCAATTGACATTAAGGACAAAACACTTTGGGGGCATTATTGTTTCTGATGTGACTCAAGGTTTACCCAGGGTGGAAGAAATTTTTGAAGCAAGATTACCAAAATTAGTTTCCCCTTTAGCAGAAATTGCCGGTAAAGTCAGTGTTGATGAAACAGAAGACGGTTACAAAGTTAGAATTAAAACAACCAGTAAACCAATAGAAGAAAAGGAATATTTGATACCCTTAACAAGTAAATTAAATGTTGAAGACGGACAATTAGTCGGAGCTGGGACGCAGTTAGCCGCTGGGGTTTTAGACATCAAAGATATTTTGCAGATACGTGGTTTACAGGCGGCTCAGGAATATTTGATTGAAGAACTTCAGGCTGTTTATGAATCTCAAGGAATTCCTATTCATGACAAGCATTTTGAAATTATTGCTCGGCGCATGAGTGATAAAGTCCGGTTGGAAACTTCAGGTGATACAGCTTTATTAGCAGGAGAATTTGTTAGTAAGGCTAGATTTGAAGAAGAAAACGCTCGAATTTTAGCTGAGGGTGGTGAACCAGCCACAGCCCAGGTTGTTATTTTGGGTTTAACGAGAGTTTCTTTATATACTGATTCCTGGCTTTCGGCAGCTTCTTTTCAAGAAACAACGAACATTTTAACTAATGCTTCTTTGGAAGGAAAGGAAGATAAACTTATTGGTCTTAAGGAAAATGTGATTATTGGACGTCTCATCCCCGTTACCCCCGAAAGAGCGAAGATTGAAAGTTAAGAAGCGATTATGGTAAAATTCTAACCTATGCCGACGATTAATCAGCTAGTGCGTAAAGGTCGCAAAAAAATTAAGAAGAAAATCCGATCTACTGCTTTGCGGAAAAGTTTTAATACTCGTGAGCAGAGAATGATAACTACGGCCAATCCGCAGAAACGCGGTGTAGTTTTATTGGTAAAAACTATGGTGCCGAAAAAACCCAACTCAGCTTTAAGAAAAGTTGCCAGGGTAAAACTTTCTAATAAACAAGAAGTAACTGCTTATATTCAAGGTGAAGGGCATAATCTGGTTGAACACGCAATTGTCTTAGTTAGGGGTGGTAGAGTTCAGGATTTACCAGGAGTAAAATACCATCTAGTCAGAGGAAAGTTCGATTTAGCTGGTGTGGAGAATCGTCAAAAAGCCCGTTCAAAATATGGAAGCCGAAAGGAAGGAGGAGCTCTTAAAACAGCAGCTAAGACCGAAGCAGAAGCTGTTGCGGAAAGTGCTTAAAAGAAATGTCTCGACTTGGTAAAAATAAGAAAAGAATGGTTAGTCCCGACCCTATTTACCAGAGTCGTTTAGTAGCTCGTCTAATTAATCGGCTTATGATTTCTGGTAAAAAAACTACCGCTCAGAAACAAGTTTATAAAGCCCTTGAAACTTTAGCTGAAGAAAAAAGCAAAGATAACTCAGAGAAAAAGAATCCGCTGGAGATTTTATCTAAGTCTTTAGATAATCTAAAGCCGGTAATGGAGGTTAGGCCCAGAAGAATCGGTGGGGCTGCCTATCAAGTGCCGATGCCGGTCAGAGCTGACCGCCGGGAAGCTCTGGCAATTCGTTGGCTAATTCAAGCGGCTAAAAAAAGACCAAATAAAGAGTACCATCAATTTTGGCAGAAGCTAGCGGCAGAAATCCAAGACGCCTATAACAATACGGGCTTAGCTATTAAAAAGAAACAAGACATTCATAAAATGGCCGAAGCCAATAAAGCCTTCAGTCATTTTAGGTGGTAATGAAAGCTAGAATCTTGATTAGGGATTAAGATTTTGATAAAATTATTCTTGAAGCAACTGCTTCTTGGGTGGAGCAGTTTTTTATGCTTAAAAGAGTATAATTAAATTTATAATAAGCAAAACTTGTTTTTCGTAAACTCAAAATGGCAGGTGAAAATAAAAATTTCAAAAAAATAGTTGTTCCGATTGAAAAAGTTCGGAATATTGGCATTATTGCCCATATTGATGCCGGGAAAACGACAACCACTGAGCGGGTTTTATTTTACACTGGACGGAGCTATAAAATTGGTGATATTGATGAGGGAACAACCCAAATGGACTGGATGGCCCAGGAAAGAGAAAGAGGAATTACTATTGTTTCAGCCGCGACAACCACTTTTTGGCGTGAGTATCGTATTAATATTATTGATACTCCTGGCCATGTTGATTTTACCGCTGAAGTTGAACGCTCTTTGCGGGTTTTGGACGGCGGTATTATTGTTTTCGATGCTGAAGAAGGAGTTCAATCTCAGTCAGAAACTGTTTGGCGTCAGGCTGATAATTATCATGTTCCTCGTTTAGCTTTTATTAATAAGATGGATAAGATGGGAGCTGATTTTGAGAAAACAGTTGCCATGATTGAGGATCGTTTAGAAGCAAAGACGGCCATAATTACTTATCCGATCGGCAAAGAGAAAGATTTTGTTGGTGTGATTGATATTTTAAACCAAAAAGCTTTGTTTTGGGATAACGAAAAAGATGTTGCTGGTGAGAAATATGAAGAAAAAGAGATTCCAACTGATTTGCAAGAGAAAGCGAAAAAATATCGAGAAAAGCTTTTAGAGCAAGCAGCGGAATTTGATGAGAGCCTAACTGATAAATATTTAAAGAGTGAAGAGATTAGCAAGGAAGAAATAGTAGCCGGCTTGCGAAGAGCGGTTATTGCTGGGAAGCTTGTTCCTGTTTACGCTGGTTCCTCTTTGCGCAACAAAGGTGTTCAACCTTTACTTGATGGTGTGATTGATTTTCTGCCTTCTCCTTTAGACGTCCCACCGGTAAAAGGAATTAATCCTCAAACTGAGAAAGAAGAGGAAAGAAAAAATGATCCCCAAGGACCCTTGGCGGCTTTAGCTTTTAAAGTTCAAACCGATCCGCATGTTGGCCGTTTGACTTATTTACGTATTTATTCCGGCACTATTAGTGCCGGCGATGAGATTTTTAACACTCTCCAACGCAAAAAGGAAAGAGTTTCCCGTCTTTTATTAATGCATGCTGACCAGAAGGAAACAGTTGAAAAAGCTACTGCCGGAGAAATAGTGGCTGCCATTGGTTTAAAGGAAACAACCACCGGAGATACCCTATGTAATAAAGATAAGCAAATTATTCTAGAATCAATTTCTTTTCCTGACCCAGTTATTTCTTTAGCTATTGAACCAAAAACTAAAGCGGATCAAGAAAAATTAAGCTACGCCTTAAAAGCTTTATCTGATGAAGATCCGACTTTTAAGATTAAATATGATCAGGAGACCGGACAAACAACTATTGCTGGAATGGGAGAACTTCATTTGGAGATTTTGGTTGATCGTTTGAAAAGGGAGTTTAATGTTTTAGCCAATACTGGTTTGCCCCAAGTCGCTTATAAAGAGACCATTAAACAAACAGCCAAGGCTGAGGGGAAATATATTCGTCAATCCGGAGGTCGTGGTCAATACGGACATTGTTTATTGCGGGTTGAACCTTTGGCTCGGGGTGAAGGTTACAAATTTTTGAACGAGATTAAAGGAGGGGCAATTCCTTCAGAATTTATTCCAGCCGTGGAAAAGGGGGTTAAAGAAGCGATGAGTAAAGGTGTTTTAGCTGGCTATCCCTTAGTTGATATGGTAGTTGCTTTGTATGATGGAACATTTCATGAAGTTGATTCTTCGGAAATTGCTTTTAAGATTGCCGGTTCAATGGCTTTACAGCAGGCTGTGCGTGAAGCTAATCCTATTTTAATTGAGCCGATCATGAAGATAGAAGTAACCACACCAGAAGATTTTATGGGTGATGTCATTGGTGATTTATCAAGTAAAAGAGCCCAGATTTTGGAAACTCAAGACCGCGGTAAAATGAAAATTATTTTGGCGACAACTCCTTTGGCTGAACTTTCTGGATATGCTACTATTTTGCGGAGCTTAACTCAGGGGCGAGCTACTTTTTACATGGAGCCAAGTCATTACGAAGAGATTCCGGCTAATATTACTGAAAAGATTATTGAGAAAAAGGACTTGAAAAAGGAAAATTAATCCTGTAAAATAAGCAAAGCCTGTTTATAAATAAGAATCTGTTTTTAGCAGAACCTTGTTTACAAATAGGCGGAGTTTGTTTATAATAGACAAACTTAGCATAAATTATTATAGTTAACATATAGTTAATAAAAATTAAGTTAAAATTTTAAAAAGGAGTCAAAAATGGCAGATAAAACAACTTTTCAAAGAAGCAAACCTCATTTAAATATTGGGACGGTTGGTCACGTTGACCACGGCAAAACAACTTTAACTTCAGCAATTACGAAAGTTTTATCGGAAGGCGGTAAGGGGACAGATTTCTATGCTTTCGATAAGATTGACAGTGCCCCTGAAGAAAAACAAAGAGGAGTGACGATTAATATTTCTCATATTGAATACGAAACAGCTAATCGTCATTATGCTCATATTGATTGTCCGGGGCATAAAGATTACATCAAAAATATGATTACTGGTGCTGCTCAAATGGACGGAGCTATTTTGGTAGTTGCCGCTGATGATGGTCCAATGCCACAAACCCGGGAGCATATACTTTTAGCTCGTCAGGTAAATGTTCCGGCTGTAGTAGTTTTCTTAAATAAGGTTGATTTGGTTAAAGATCCGGAATTGATTGACTTGGTTGAAATGGAAGTCCGAGAACTTTTAACAAAGTACAAATTTCCGGGTGACAAAATTCCGGTTATTCGTGGTTCAGCCCTTAAAGCCCTGGAAGGTGATGAAGCCTCCAAAAAGTCCATTTTGGATTTAATGAAAGCGGTTGATGAATATATTCCAACACCGGAAAGACCACTGGATAAGCCATTCTTAATGTCTATTGAGGATGTTTTTTCTATTAAAGGTCGAGGCACGGTAGTTACCGGCCGAATTGAAAGAGGGATTGTTAAAGTTAATGATGAGATTGAAATTATCGGTCTTCATGATACCAAGAAGACAATTGTAACCGGGGTGGAAATGTTCCGTAAAACTCTAGATGAAGGCCAAGCCGGTGATAACGTTGGTATTCTTTTACGGGGAGTTGAAAAGGATGATGTTGAGCGTGGGCAGGTTTTAGCTAAACCCGGCAGCATCACTCCTCATACTCAATTTGAGGCGGAGATTTATATTCTGACTAAAGAAGAAGGTGGTCGTCATACCCCGTTCTTCAGTGGTTATCGGCCTCAATTCTTTGTCCGGACAACTGATGTTACCGGCGAAGTTACTTTGCCTTCCGGCGTAGAGATGGTTATGCCAGGCGACAACGCCAAAATGAAGGCGAAACTTATTCAGCCAGTGGCTATGGAAGAAGGCCAGCGTTTTGCTGTCCGTGAAGGTGGCCATACGGTTGGGGCTGGGGTAATTACCAAAATAATTGCCTGAAAAGAAAAAAAATAAGTAAGACCTTTTCATAAATTTAAAATAAGCAAAGCTTGTTTTTCGTAAACTTAAAATGACAAAGGGAAGAATTCGGGTACGTTTAAAATCATACGATCATCGGGTTGTCGATGAGAGTTGTGAAAAAATTTTAGAAGTTGCTTTAGCCAGTGGCGCTAAAGTTGTTGGTCCAATCCCCTTGCCAACTCAAAGAAAAATTATTACTGTCATCCCCAGTCCTCATACTGACAAAGATTCCCAGGAACACTTTCAGGTTTTAACTCATAAACGCTTGATTGATATTCTTGATCCTACCGAAAGAACAATTGACTCTCTAATGCATCTTAGTCTTCCAGCTGGAGTTGGCATTGAGATAAAAATGTAATTCAGCGGGCTACAACTTTGCCACTTTCATCCAAACATTCTGCCACCATTCCTTTGGGGAAATTATAAGGGGCGATTTGGGCGCAAGTTGGATGAGCCTGGCCGTCATAAACACAAACCCAGCCTTCGGTGGTTTTGGCTGCTAACCAATAAGCGCCACCGACAGCTTCAAACTCTTTAATGTTACCGGTTGCATGCTGACCGGTATTTTTATTAATACTTATTTCAGCTTGGCTAGCATTAAGACCGGTTTTCTTAAAAATAGCTTGTTTGATAACTTCAGCTTCATCCACCGTAGGTATCGGAGCTACGGTCGGTTGAACTATTGTGGTTGGTGTCGGTGTCGGCGTCGAACTTGTTTTTGAAATCGTACCTCCATCCCAATAAAGCCAAACAAAAATATTGACGCCAATAATTAATAAAGCTAAAAGAGTAAAGAAACCAATTTTCCAATTATTGTTCATATTTTAATGAAAAAAAGGACTTGTAATTTTTTCTAGTAAACTTGAATCTTTGACTGGTTCGATCTCAATTGTTGGATATGGAGTTGGGGTGACAGTTGGTGTTAATGATGGTGTTAAACTGGGGATAACTGTTGGTGTTGGTGAAGCGGTTATTTGGATATTAGGAGTAGGTGAAACTTCTTCTGGGGTTGGTGTTGGCTGGGGACTAGGAATATTGATTACTGCTGGAGTAGGAGTTGGGATAATCTCTTCTTCTGGATTTTGACGATATTTAAAACCGAAGAAAAAAGCCAAAGCTAAAAGACCAATAATAGCGATGAAAATTAAAAAAATAATCAGCGGATTTTGATTTTTAGCAGGCTGACTAGTTGTATTTTCTTCAGCCATTTTGAGTTCTCGGAAAACAAACTTTGCTTATTTGGTTATATTTTAATTCTCTTTTTTCATTTTGTCAACATTGGTAATTTTTGGTTGCAATTTTTTAGGTTTTCCCTTATAATTACTCGTAATGGAGGTGGAGCTCTTTTTGAGTTGAACTAATTTTTAAGCCAAGTACACTTGCATAGAGTGCCTCCCGGCACTT
>CAZQCJ010000051.1:0-8072 GCA_964591885.1 uncultured Gammaproteobacteria bacterium | reverse complement strand
TCATTTTAAGCTTAATTCTCTTATTATCTGTTTTCCTGCGCTTTTATAGATTAACAGAAGGTCCGCCGGCCCTTAATTGGGATGAAGTCAGCCATGGTTACAATGCCTATTCAATTTTAGAAACCGGCCGAGACGAATGGGGAGAAAGTTTCCCTCATATTTTTCGGGCTTACGGCGACTATAAGTTGCCGGTTTATATTTATTTGACCGCGGGGAGCGTTGGTCTTTTTGGCTTAAATGATTTTGCCGTTCGTTTTCCCTCAGCTTTAGTTGGTGTTCTGGCGGTTTTGTTTACTTATCTTTTGGTTAAAAAACTTTTTAGAAATGATTTGGTTGCTTTTTTATCAGCTTTCTTTTTAGCGGTTTCTCCTTGGCATCTTTTTCTCTCCCGGCCGGCTTTTGAAGCTAATTTAGCTAGTTTTTTAGTTATTGCCGGTCTTTATCTTTTCTTGGTTGGCTTAAGCAGAAGGTGGTTCTTGGCTTTAAGCGTTTTCTTTTTGGGCTTGTCGGTTCATACCTACAATAGCGCTCGGGTTTTTGTCCCTTTGATTTTAATTGTTCTTTTTTGGCTTAACAAAGAGAAAATTCTTCAAGGCTTAAAACAGAGAAAAAAAGAAGCTTTTCTCTCTCTAGTAATTCTTGTTTTGTTTTTTGCCCCCTTAGTTGTTTCTTTTGCTTCTCCGGAAGGCTGGGCCCGTTTTCGTTGGGTGAAAATTCTTGACCAAGGGGCGATTAATCGGATTAATATGGCTCGGGGCTCGTCAAATCTGCCCCAGCCATTGCCAAGACTGATTCACAATAAGGCAACTTATTTTACGATTGCTTTTACTAAAAACTATTTTTCCAATTTTTCCCCGAAGTATCTTTTTCTTAAAGGGGGATCAAACTACCAGTATAATATTCCGGGGAAAGGGATAATTTTTCCTGTTCAGGCCCCCTTGATTCTTCTCGGTCTTTACTGGCTTTTTAAAAAACGGAAGCTCAAAGAAGCAAAATTAATTTTCTTTTGGTGGCTTTTGGCCATTGTTCCTTCAGCCGCCACTCAGGAGAATCCGCATGTCTTAAGAACGATTTTGGTTTTGCCAATACCTTTAGTCATAGTGGCTTTGGGTTTTAATCAAATCTGGATTTGGCTGAAAAAGCGGGAAGCTTGGCAAGGAATCTTGATTTTATCATTTGGAGTGCTTTATATTATTTCCTTTTTTAATTTTTGGAAGAGCTATTTTAGTTTTTACCGCGAAACTTATTCTTGGACCTGGCAATATGGCTATAAACAAGCAGCGGAATTTATCAAAGATAATGGGGCTGATTATCAAAAGGTTTATCTGACTAAAAAATATGGTGAGCCGCATGAATTTTTGCTTTTTTATTTAAAATGGGAGCCAGCTAAATATCAAAATGACCCTCATCTTAAGCGCTATTTTCTGGCGGACTGGTACTGGGTTGACAGTTTTGACAAATTTGTCTTTATTAATGACGAAGAGGTAAAGGAAAAAACAATTGTTGGAGAGGATTCAGATAAAAGTCTTTTAATTACCAGCCCTGATAATTATCCGGAGGGTTGGGAAAAATTAACCACGATTTATTTCTTGGATGGCCAACCAGCCTTTGAAATTTTAGAGAGAGGTTTTAATATTTAAATATGGGGCTAAAGAAGTTTCTAAAGAATTATTATCTTTTAATTATTATTTTATCTTTAGCTGCTTTCTTACGTTTTTATCAGATAACCACTGTTCCACCTTCAACTCAATGGGACGAAACAGCCATTGTTTATAATGCCTATTCAATTTTAAAAACCGGCAAAGATGAGTACGGCAGTTTTTTGCCTTTGATTTTCAAGTCTTTTGGTGATTATAAGCCGGGTCTTTATATCTACTTGACCGTTCCTTCAGTAGCGATTTTTGGTTTAAATGAATTGGCGGTCAGATTTCCTTCAGCTCTGACAGGGATTGCCTCTGTCTGGCTGCTTTATCAAATTTCTCTGCTTTTGTTTAAAAAGAAACCTTTGTCTTTGTTTATTGGTTTTGCCTTAGCCATGTCCCCTTGGGCAATGCATTTTTCCCGAGGCGGCTGGGAAGCCAATCTGACTTTATTTTTGGTTTTGCTAGGCTTTTTATTTTTTTTGAAAACAGAAAAGAAACCAGGCTATCTTTATCCGTCGGCAATCGCTTTTGGCTTATCCTTTTTGTCTTATCAAGGCAGTAAAGTTTTTACTCCTTTATTTCTTTTAGGACTTTTAATCTTTTTCTTTAAGAAGATAAAAAAAATAGCCATAAAAAATATTGTTATCAGTTTGTTTTTGCTTTTTCTTATTGCCTTGCCCAGCTTGTTGGCGATTTTAAGCGGTGGCGGAGGCAGACTGGGAACAATGAGTCTTTTTTCCTATCCCAGGGCCCAAAATGAAGTTCAGCATCTTTTAAATGTTGATGAAGACAATATGCTTTATTTTAATTTATTTCATAGCGAGGGTTTGTCTTTTGCCACGAGGTTTATGGAAAAATATTTCAATCATTTTTCCGGGCGCTTTTTGTTTTTTGAAGGTGATTGGAGTAGCTTAAGGCACGGGCCTCCCTATGCCGGCGTTTTATATTTGTTTGATTTTTTCCTTTTGCTTTTGGGTGCCTATTTTCTTATCAGGCTTAATAAAAAAGAAAGTAGATTTATCTGGTTCTGGCTTTTTATTGCCCCTTTGCCAGCAGCTATTACCAGAGATTCAATTCAGGGGGTTCGCTCTTTAAATATGGTTTTGCCTCTGATGATTTTGATTGGCTGTGGTTTTTACCAGATTTTCCTTTGGTTAAAAAAACACTCAAAACTTTTTTCCTGTTGCCTTTCTTTATTTTTGGCAGTAGTTTATCTTTTTTCCGCAGCTTATTATCTTGACCAGTATTTTTACCATTATCCCTTGCAGTCAAGCAAGGATTGGCAGTATGGTTACAAAGAGGTTATTCAAAAAGTTTATCCGTTAAGAAACAATTATGAGAAAATTATTTTTACTTCTGAATACGGCCAGCCCTATATTTACTGGCTTTTCTATGGAAAATATTCACCGAGTGATTATCAAGCCAAAGCCTGGTTAAGCGAGAGTTTATCTGGCGACGTAGGTAGAGTGGAGAAACTGGACAATGTTGAATTCCGCTCGATTTCCTTTGATGGCGACAAGAATTTAAGTAAAACTCTGTTAATCGGAACAGAAAGGGAAATTCCTTTGGAAAAAATTGATTATGACCAACAAAGAATCTTGGAGGAAATAAAATTTTTAAACAACCAAGTGGCTTTTAGAGTCGTGGAGACATTATGAAAAAAGGAAATAAATTCAAGATTAACAATCATTTGAAAATCAAGCCAGTCAAAAATCACTCCAAGCTGGGTTGGGGATTGCTGGTAGTGATTATTCTCTTGGCCGGTTTTTTAAGAATCTGGAATTTAGATCATTATCCCCATGGTTTTAATGCCGATGAAGCTGCTTTTGGCTACAATGCTTATTCTTTAATTGAAACAGGCCGAGATGAACACGGACAATCTTGGCCGATTAACTTTAAATCCTTTGCTGATTACAAGCCTGGTGTTTATGTTTATTTGGTTTTGCCTTTTGTCAAACTCTTGGGTTTGAATGTCTGGGCTGTTCGTTTACCGGCCGCTCTTTTGGGAACTTTAGCGGTTTTTATTTTAATGCTTTTAGTCAGAGACCTTTTTAATGAAAAGAGATTAACTAATCCTTTGTCGCTTCTAGGCGGCTTTTTCCTGGCCATTTCTCCCTGGCACCTGCACTTTGCCAGAGGCGCTTGGGAAGCCGGAGTAGCCACGGTTTTCACTTTGATTGGTGTTTGGTTTTTTGTCAAAGCAATTAAATATCGTTTTTCCTATATGTTGCCGAGTGTTTTATTTTTTGTTATCTCTGTTTATGCTTATCACAGCACTCGTTTGATAACCCCTTTGCTTTTTATCGGCTTGGTTATCATTTATGGGAAGAAAGTTTTTCTAAAAGCTAATCTTAAATGGATGGCTATTAGTGCGGGGGTTGGGGTTCTGGCTTTACTCCCTTTTATTATCGATTTTTTAGGACCAGCCGGTTTATCCCGTTTTGCCGGTGTCAGTATCTTTTCCGATAGCGGCCCTTTTTGGCGGGTAAACGAAATGAGAGGCCAGTATTCTAATCCCGGGGCTTTGTTAGTCAGGCTTCTTCATAACCGGGTGGTGGCCTATGGATTGGTTTTTTTCCAGAACTGGCTTTCTCATTTTAACGGTAATTTTCTTTTTATCCTCGGTGATGCTATCGCCAGAAGCCGGGTGCCAGAAGTTGGCCAGATGTATTATTTTGACATTCTTTTTGTGATTGTTGGTTTTGCCTACCTTTTTCTTAAAAAACCTTCAAGCTGGCCCTTGATTGTTTTCTGGTTGTTGCTGGCGCCAATAGCGGCAGCCATGACTTATCAATCACCTTCGGCTTTAAGGGCCAATATGATGGTTATGCCGCTGGTCATTATTTCTGCTTACGGAGCTTTTAATCTTTTTGCTTGGTTTAAAAAAAGAAGTAAACTCTTGAGAATTATCTTTTATCTGCTTCTTTTAGTTTTTATTCCTTGGAATATTAGCCGTTATCTTTACCAGTATTATATTTCTTATCCCAAAACTTATCCTTTTGCCTGGGAATACGGTTTTGAAGAGATAGTTGATTATCTTAAGCAAGCGGAAGGAGAGTATGATAACATTTATATGACCGAAAGATTAGACCAGCCCTATATTCTGTTCCTCTTTTACCTTAAATATCCGCCGGAGGTTTTTCAAAAGGAAGTTGTCTTAACGCCCAGGGACAGATTTAATTACTCGACGGTTTATCATTTCGGCAAGTATCATTTTCAAAGCCTTGATTGGGAGGAGTTGAAAGATAAGCCAAAATCTCTGTTAATTGGGGTTGAAGGGGAAATCCCCGCTTCAGCAAAAATTGTAAAAACAATTGAGTTTCCTCAAGGCGGGATTGCCTTTCAAATGGCGGAAACAGAAAATTAAAAAAATGAATAAAGCTAAAATTTCGGTGGCGATTATTACTTACAACGAAGAAAAGAATTTACCTGATTGTTTGAAATCAGTCCGCCAGCTGGCGGATGAGATAGTTGTGGTTGATGATTCCTCAAAAGACAAAACCCGGGAAATTGCTAAAAGTTTCGGGGCCAAGGTTATCAAAACTCCCAAACAAACTTTTTTTGATAGCAATAAAAACGTGGCCATTAAAGCTTGTTCAGGCGATTGGATTTTTCTACTGGATGCTGATGAAAGAGTCAGTCCGGAGTTAGCCAAGGAAATTAACAAAACAGTTCAAAACTGGTTCCCCGGTCAGCCAGAGGCTTATTGGTTGCCTCGGAAAAACTACTTTCTCGGCCGTTATCTTAGAAAAGGCGGTCAATATCCTGATCCGGTTTTACGCCTTTTTAAAAAAGGCAGAGCTTTGCTCCCTGAAGAGAGTGTTCATCAACAACCCTCGGTTAAAGGCAAAACAGATTGGCTTAAAAATGATTTGATTCACTGGGCCACGCCGGAGTTTTCCCGCTATTTAATGAGGGAGAGACGTTATTCAACTCTAGAAGCCCTGCAAATGAAAGAAAACAAGGTTTCCTTAAACCCCTTAAACTGGTTAAAATATTTAATCTTTCGGCCCAAAAGGACTTTTTTCTTGCTTTTTTTCCGTCATAAAGGTTTTCTGGACAGCTGGCAGGGTTTTGTTTTTGCCTTTTTCTCCGGATTTCATCATGCTTGGGCTTTTGTTAAATATTTAAAGATGAAAATTTCTAAAAAGAAAATAATCATAGGAAAGGATTGGTGATAAATCTAGTTTGTTTTTTCTAAATTTAAAATGAAAGTCGCTATTAATACTTCATCTTTAAAAAATGAGAACCGTTATCGGGGAATAGGAATCTACACCGAGCAGTTGGTTAAATCCCTGGGATTACTGTCTGCGAATGATTTTTTCTGTCGGCTGGTTGAAGACAAGGCTATTATTGAAGATGACGACTTAATTCATTATCCTTTTTTTGACCCTTTTTTCTTAACTCTGCCTTTGAAAAAAGCCAAACCGACAGTGGTTACCATTCATGATGTCATCCCTTTGATTTTCCCTGAGTATTATCCGCCAGGGATAAAAGGCAGTCTTAAATTCCAAATCCAAAAGTTTTCCTTAAAAAGCGTGAAGGCAGTTATTACTGACTCGGAGAATTCCAAGAGAGATATTGTTAAATATTTAAACTATCCCCAAGAAAAAATTTATGTAGTTCCTTTAGCTCCAAGCCAGGTATTCAAGCCAATAACTAATCAAAGAACTTTAGATAATCTTAAAAAGAAATATCAGCTGCCAGAGAATTTTATCCTTTATGTCGGTGATGTTAATTACAACAAAAACATTCCTGGCCTGATAAAAGCTTTTGCTAAATTTGATAAAACTAATAAAGCTAATAAAAATAATAAAGAAAGGATAAGCTTGGTTTTAGTAGGTAAGGCTTTTGTTGACGAAAAGCTGGCAGAAAACAAAGAAATAAAAAAATTAATTAATTCTTTAAAATTAAATAAGAAGGTTATCCGTTTGGGCTGGCTGCCTGATAAAGATTTGGTTGCTCTTTATAATCTAGCCTCTGTTTACTGCCAGCCCTCTTTTTACGAGGGCTTTGGTTTGCCGGTTTTGGAAGCCATGGCTTGTGGTTGCCCGGTGGTGGCAGCTAATGTCTCCAGCTTGCCGGAAATTTGCGGCCAGGCGGCAATCATGGTTGAAGCGAATGATATTGATGATATGATTAAAGGGTTGGCTGAAGCCTTAAGAAGAAAAGAAGAATTAAGAGAAAAGGGTTTTCAGCAAGTTAAAAAATTTAACTGGCAGAAAACTGCCCAAAAAACTTATGAAGTCTATCAAAAAGTGGTTTAAAAAAAACTCGCAAACCTTGAAGTTTGTCAGCTTGGTTTTTATTATCTGGCAAGCGGCTTTGATTTTAATTATTTTTCTAGGCAATAAATATTTCCCCACCAGTGGGGAATATCTTTACACTGAAAAAAATGTGGTCTTAAGCCCTTCTTGGCTTTGGAGCCGGGCTAATTTTGACGGAATGCATTACGTTGAAATTGCCCGAAGAGGCTATGGTCTTTACCAACAGGCTTTTTTCCCGCTTTATCCTAAACTGGTTGCTTTGGTTTCTCCTCTTTTTAACAACCGAACCCTTTTAACAGGCTGGGTGGTCAATCTGGCTTGTCTTTATTTAGGCTTGTTTTTCTTTTACAAGCTTTTAAAGATGGATTTTTCCGAGAGGATAAGTAAAAGAGCCTTGGTTTATCTTTTGCTTTTTCCCACCGCCTTTTTCTTTTCCATGATTTACACCGAAGCTTTGTTTTTCCTGCTGATTGTCGCTGGTTTCTATTTCGCCAGAAACAAACGCTGGTGGTTGGCAGGAATTTGCGGTGGCTTGGCTTCAGCCACGAGAGTGGTGGGGATTTTTCTCTTGCCGGCCTTAGCTTTTGAATGGTGGAATCAGTTTCAAAGTCAGAAAAGCAAGCTTAAGAAAAATGATTTGCTAAAATCTTTATCTTTCTTATTGCTGATTCCCTTGGGGCTTTTGTTCTACATGCGCTTTTTATCTGTTGTTTGTCATGATTCTTTAATGTTTATTCATGTTCAGTCTTTTTTCGGGGCTGAACGTGACCCAGGAAAGCTGATTCTCCTTTATCAGGTTTTCTGGCGCTATTTTAAAATGCTGGTAACTGTTGACAGGGGGACTTTAATTTATTTTGTCGTTATCTTAGAATCTTTGTCAGCGATTGGCTTTTTGTTCTTAGGGGTCTTTGTTTTTCTCCGCCGTTGGTATTCTTATCTCATTTTTATGGCTTTGGCTTATCTGACGCCAACTTTTACCGGGACTTTTCTCTCGATGCCGCGCTTTGTTCTGGTTTTGTTCCCGGCTTTTATTCTTTTCAGCCTTTGGGCAGAAAAATACAAGTGGCTAAGAATTTTATATCCAATTCTAGCCATTCCTTTGCTTATCTTTTGCCTGCTTCTATTTACTCGAGGCTACTGGGTGGCGTAGTCTGAAGAAGTA
>CAZQCJ010000050.1:0-6127 GCA_964591885.1 uncultured Gammaproteobacteria bacterium | reverse complement strand
TCGCAATCCAGTTAAAGACACTAAATTCTTTCATTTTAGTTTTTCTCTTTTTGTTTTATTAATTTTTTTATCTTTAAATTATAAATCGTTGTTAAAGAGTAATCAAGAAACTAAACGCCAGCTCGAAACGATTATTAATAAATTAGACCAGCTTATTTACGTTATTAACCAGAAAGAATCTCCTGTCCCCAAAAAACAGATTGCCGTTAAAAAAACGAAGAAAATCAAAAAATCTGCTTAAATTTTTACTCAACAAAGGTTAAGGCAATGCCTTTTTTGTCAGCTCTACCTGTTCTGCCGATTCGATGAATATAATCATCATATGAAGCCGGCAGATCATAGTTAATAACATGACTGACATTGGGGATATCTAAACCCCTTGAGACGACATCGGTTGCCAGAAGTACCGAGATTTCATTTTTCTTAAATTTCTCAAGCGTTTTTTGTCTTTGACTTTGTTTTTTATTGCCGTGAATAGCCGCTGTCCTAAAGCCTCTTCTGGTAAGTTCGTCGGCAAGTTTCTGAACACCCCATTTCGTTCTGCCGAAAATCAGAACCTTCTTAAACTCTTTTTTTATCAGTAAATTATGTAACTGCTCGATTTTCTTTTTTTTATTGGGGATATTAACAATATCCTGTTTTATATTTTCAGCGGCATCATGATTTTTAACACTGACTGTTATCGGGTTGCGGACAAAAGCCTGCAGAATTTCATTGACTTTACCGGAGATAGTAGCCGAGAAAAAAAGCGATTGTCTTTGCTGTGGAAGAAGGGAGATAAGATATTTAATATCATTAATAAAGCCGATGTCAACCATTCTGTCGGCTTCATCCAGAACTACGGTGTGAAATTGAGATAACGATAAACATTTTTCGCCGATAAGATCTTTTAGTCTTCCTGGTGTGCCGATGACAAAATGATGGTTTCGCCGAAGATCATTTTTTTGTTTCCGAATATTGGCGCCACCGATACATAATACGCCGTGAATTCCCAAACCTTTGGCAAAATCACGCAGCTCTTCATAAATCTGCAGAGCCAGTTCGCGAGTCGGAGTAACGATAAACACTTTTTCCGATCTGTTTTGAGAGATCTTGTCAATCAAAGGGATTAAAAAGGCTGCAGTTTTACCGGTGCCGGTGTTGGCAATGCCGATAAGGTCTTTGCCCTCCAAAATAGCAGGAATAGCTTGATCTTGAATAGGAGTAGGAGCAGAATAGTTCTTAGCTAAAATATTGTTTTTAATTTGTTGGCTTACGGCAAAATCAGCAAACCTGTTTTTGGGATTATAAGGCATTTTATTTTCGTTTGCTTGGTTATTATTTTTCTTCCGTACAGCAAAAATTGCCTCCATGAGCTCTTTGTGAGCGATTTTTTTTGGGGCAAATCGCTGTTTTTTATAAGAATGGTTTCGCGAAAAACTTCTTTGATACATTATATTTTTGATTGAAATGATAAAACTGCTTAAATAATAAAAAGATGAATAGGGGAAAAGATACTGTTAAAAAAGTTTTTCTTGAAGATATCTTTATCTTTACTAATCAAAAATTTTTCAATTAAGCAGATTTATAATCTCAATCTGCCAACACTGTAGTTATTATAACCTAAAATAGCAGATAAAGCAATTGGGTGCAAGTTGATGTTTTAGGCGAGTGCTCTTTGTAGAGCTTCGCGGATGTTTTTTCCGCCAAACCAACCGTCAAGATAGACAACCGCATGTTTACTCCTGTTACAATTCTGGAGGTAATATTGGTCAATATGCCCGCCTTTTTTTAAAAGAATGGCTACTAACTCGTCAACTGAAGATTTTGTATTAATGCTTTATTGTAACATACAAGTACATCTAGCTGAGTATTTCAGCCTGAGCCCTTTTTGTCCTATATCTAGAGTAATGAATTCTAAAAGTTTTTTTGTAGCAGATATAAATTCCAGGCAAGTAATTTTATTCTTAAACTAGCTTGCTTTAAATAATCATGTAAAATGTAATCAGAAGAGATATATTTTAAATTATGTTTATTACAGAAATTAATACTAAATTTATAGCCGGTAATGGCGGCAATGGTAAAGTTTCTTTTTTTAAGTCTAGAAGAGGTCCAGATGGCGGCAATGGGGGTAATGGCGGAAGTATTTATATTGCTGCTACTTCGGATATTTATGCTCTTAACAATCTGGCTAAAAATACTGAAATTAAAGCTGAAAATGGTCAAGATGGGATGGCTAATAAAAAAAATGGAAGAAATGCTGATGATTTGGAGATAAAATTACCCATTGGTACTGTTGTTAAAGACAAAGAGACTAAAGAAATTTTTGAAATAATCAATAAAGATGATCGCTTTAAGTTATGTAATGGAGGCTCGGGTGGTTTAGGGAACTTTGAATATCGGTCCAGCTCCAAAACAACGCCATTATATGCTCAGAATGGACTTAAGGGTCAGCAAAGAGATTTGGAAATTAATCTGAAGCTGATTGCTGATTACGGATTAATCGGTTTCCCCAATGCAGGTAAAAGTAGTCTGCTTAGAGAGCTTACTTCTGCCAAGCCTAAAATTGATAATTATCCTTTTACAACTCTTGAACCCAATCTTGGAGAGCTAGATGGAAAAATTATTGCTGATATTCCTGGACTTATAAAGGGGGCCTCCAGAGGTAAAGGCTTGGGAATTAAATTTTTAAAACACATTGAAAGAGTTTACCTTTTACTCCATTGTATTTCTTGTGAAAATAATGATCTTATAAAAAGTTACCGAACCATTAGAAATGAATTAAAAGAATTTAATCCAAAATTGATGAATAAACAAGAAATAATCCTTCTTACTAAAACAGATCTAAAATCAAAAAAAGAAATAGATTCTTCCCTTAATGTTTTGAGAGAAATAAAAAAACAAACTCTGCCTGTATCGATTAATGATTGGGATAGTCTTGAAAAATTGAAAACCACGATTAGTTTATTTGGATTGAAAAGCTAAAGAATTACCTTAAGAATGGGAGCCTTCAACTATGTGATGATTTTTTATGGATGTTAACTTTGCATTCGGAAAAAGATTGGCCATAAAATCATATCAAGTAAAGCAGTATGAAAGGCAAAATAAATACTTCCTATAATAGCCAACTTGTAGGTTAATCCTGTTTCTTTTGTGTAAAGACTAACTAAAAACCAAACTAAAGCTAAAGAAGAAATACCAACTAATATCAAAACGAAACGGATAAGAAACCATAGTAAATTTCCTGGATTTGATAAAAATAAATTAGTTAATGGCATCCAAAAAACAGAAGGTAATAATATCCCCAAGAAAATAAAGTAAAGAAACTTAAATGAGGTAAAATTAGGGTTTAATTTAAATAAAATAAAGTAAATAAAAGTGAAATATCCTAAGGCTGCTAAAACCATCGAAACGGTATAAATAGGTCTTATAAAAGCAGGAGTTCCTCCCCAAAGGGCATTTGCCCCATTGTTTTTTGAGTTTAAGCCTAGAATATAGCTGCTAATAACAGCGGTCCCCCCTAAAAAATTAATAATTAATAAAATAATTTTCTGTATTCCCATATTTTTATTTTAATTAATTTATCATAACAAAAAACACCCTTTTTAGCGATTTTTATTTAAGTGGGAATCTTCAACTGTATTACAGTTTTTTATAGAACTCATTCCCTGATATAATCTAAAGATAAGCAAATATAAAAATTTAGAGGACAAAATTAGAGTTTTTATAAAGACTTAAGGAAAGATATGAAAACAAAAGATGTTTTAGTAAATGATAAAATGCAAAAGAATTTTGTTTATATTCTAACAGAGCCAATTGGGAAAAATTTTGATCCAAGATTTAAACCAGAACTTACTCCTAAAAAAATGTTGTTGCTTGGTATTTTTGGCGGTAAATATATGACGGATTGTAAGAATGAATTTCCTTCTGATTGGTATAAAAAGGCAAAACTTTGTCCAGAAAAACATAAAGCGGAATTAAACTTCTTTGGTGTTAATGCCAGTCAACCTCTTTCTGTTTGGCGTAAAAAGGGTTGGATTTACAAAGATGATCCGAGAGGTTGGTTCCAATGGTATTGCCGTTACTTTATGGGGAGAAGGCTTAAAATGGAAGATGAGAGACAAATTAAGAGGTGGATGGCGATTAAACGCCATATTGTTCAAGTCAAAAATAATTGTAAAAAAAGAGATTTAAGCTGTAGACCAAAACAAAGACAAGCAATTCTTCATTGGGCATATGATAGCCGTAAAATTTAGATAAAGGTACTGAATAGCAAACGTACGGTTCGAGACTTCCAGTTAAACGAAACTTAGCAAGTATAATTGGTTTTTTTAGAGCTTACGGTCGCGTGGTGTCTAATTTTGCTGGGAGCCTTCAACTATGTTACGATTTTTTATCAATCTAAAATTCAGCTTTCCATTCTTTAAAAAATTGCTTTAAATAATTTTCCATAAAGACGTGTCTTTTTTTGCCGATTTTCTTTGCAGTTTTTGTATTTAGTCTACTTTCTAAGAGTAAGAGCTTTTCATAAAAATGATTTATCGATGAGCTTCGACTGTTTTTATATTCTTCAAATGTTTTATATAATCTTGGTTTTATTGTTGGGTTGTATATTTCTCTTTTTGTAAATCCTCCATAAGCCAGAGTTCTGGCAATACCCATAGCTCCCATAACATCTAATCTATCAGCATCTTGGACAATCAAGCCTTCTTTCGTTTTTATCCCATTTTTAACCCCAGCGCCTTTAAAAGAAACATTATCAATAATTTGGCAAACTTTTTTTATTGATTCTTCGTCAATTTTGAGTTTTTTTAATAAAATTCTTGCTGCTTTTCCACCAGCTTTATCATCTCCATTATTGAATTTATAATCATCGATGTCGTGGAGTAGAGCAGCCAATTCAATGATAAATAAGTTCCCACCTTCTTTTTTGGCAATTTCTTTTGCTATTTTCCAGACTCTCCAAAAATGCCACCAATCATGACCAGTTGCATCTGTTTTAAAATTTTTCTTTAAGTATTTTTTAATTTCTTCAATAATTTTCTTCTTATCCATTGCTATAATTTTATCATATTAAAAAACCCAATTTAATGGGTTTTCTGAATCTAGCTGGGAGTCCAGAATGATTTCCGAACTTTTGAGTGGGTTCATCCGGGGGAGGTTTATGAGAAGACAAAATATTTTTTATTGTTATAATCAATATAAATACAATGAAAAGAAAAAAGGTTGGATTAGCTTTAGGTTCAGGAGGATGGCGAGGCTTAGCTCATATCGGGGTTATTAAAGCCTTAGTGAAAAATAAAATTCCAATTGATTTTATCGCTGGCTGCAGTGTTGGGGCTTTAATAGGTGGTTTTTATAGTGCTCTTGGAGATACTTCTAAAATAGAAGAAATTGCGAAACATACGACATTTAAAGATTTAAGAAGATTACTCTTTGATTTTAGCCGGTCTTCAGGATTAATAAGTGGGAAAAGATTTTTAAACTTTTTAGAAAATGAATTAGGAGACGTTAATATAGAAGATCTAAAAATCCCATTTGCTGCCGGTTGCGCCGATTTAGTCACGGCAAAATCGAAAACGATAAATAAAGGACCTTTAAGCTTTGCCATTAGGGCCAGCATTTCCATCCCCTTAATATTTGACCCGGTAAAATTAAAAAATTCTTACTTAATTGACGGGGGAATTTTTGCGCCTATTCCTGTTCAAATTGCAAAAGAGATGGGAGCGGATTTAGTTATTGGTGTTAATTTATATAATAATATTTTTCCTTTTAAAAAAGAATATCTGAAAAATAATAAATTAACGAAATTATCATCCTTAAGAATCGCCTATCAAATGCTTCTTTATAATTTAGCTCTCAGAGATTTGCAGCTAGCTGATTTAGTGGTTAATCCAAAAATTTGGGAAGGTCGATTTAGTATATTTTCTAAGTTTGTTAAAAATGAAAAACTTATCGAATTAGGGGAGAAAGCAACAGAAGAAATTATCCCAAGTCTTAAAAAAATCTTGTTCTCTTAATTTAAAAGATAATGATAGTTTAAAACTAAGCTGAGCATATTGGTCTAGGCCCTTTCTGTCATTATAATAAATCGGCTGGGCTAGAGTTCTGGGGATTGAGGACTTTACACTCTATTTTTAGCAGCATT
>CAZQCJ010000049.1:0-13326 GCA_964591885.1 uncultured Gammaproteobacteria bacterium | reverse complement strand
AAATTTATCTGATTGCTGGAGTGGCGGAGTAGACAATCGCATCAGTCTGTAAAACTGACGCCGCAAGGCTACGTAGGTGCAAATCCTACCTCCAGCACACTATTTTTTAAATGCCCTCGTAGCTCAGTTGGCAGAGCACATTCTTGGTAAGAATGAGGTCTCCGGTTCAATTCCGGACGAGGGCTCAGAAATTTTTTTTATATTATTATATAGCAATATAAATAAATTTCTGTTAAAATATCTCCATATGGCAAAAAAGGGGCCAAGACAAGTCATCGCTTTAGTTTGTTCTGTTTGTAAAAACCAAAATTACATTACAGAAAGAAACAAAATCAATAGACCGGAAAAATTGGTTTTAAAGAAATATTGTAAGTGGTGCCGAAAAGTCACAGAACATAAAGAAACAAGTAAGCTAAAATAAGAATCTGTCAAGGCGACAGAACCTTATTTCTCTCCGCTAACTGGCGGATTGAAATAATATTTAGGTCCGTGATGAAATGGTATCATGAGGGTCTCCAAAACCCTTCTTCCAGGTTCGAGTCCTGGCGGACCTGCTTTTTGTTCTACTGCCTCTTAAAAAATCTTTTTTGGAAACCTTTAAAAATTTATAATAAAGTATGAGACCGGAATTTCCTCGATATTCACTAAGAAATGCCTTTAAAAAAATTGAACGAGAAAAAGGTATTTCTTCTGAAAGTCTTGCTAAAAATGCCTTAGAAAAACTTTCTGAATCCGTTGATTGGATTAGTGATTTTCGTCAAGCCAATTGGTTTGAAGACAGAAAAAAAGGCATTGATTTTGTTGTTAAAACTGATGTCGGTAAAATTTTTCTTCAGGTTAAAAGTTCAAGAACCGGTAAAGAAAACTCTTTAAAAAAACACCCAAAAATTCCGGTGATTGTCGTTAATAGAAATCTCGAATTGGAAGAAGCAAAAAAACTAATCATAAATATCCTTTCTAAACAAAGAAATTTTTATTTAAGAAAAAGATTGAGCTCTCAAGAAGTTTTCTAAAAATATCTCTTAATAGATCTTATTATATCAACCCTGATAGTAAAGCCGGCGAAAGTGTAAGCCGGTGATAGAAAAACCAATGGCTTGAGGCAAAACCTGAGGATGACGAAATAAACTCCAGAAAATTAATTTCCAATAATAGAGACGGCCCTTTTTCTGAATTCCTAACAGCCACAAAGAAGCAAACAAAGCTTTTAAGTGATAAAAACGTAATCTAGACAGATTTTGTCTTTGTAATTGAGGTTTGAATTCCTGTAAAAAGTTAATAACCCGTTGGTAATAGTTCTTAGGTGAATAAAGATTCTCTAAAAGATCACGGTAGCCATTAATCAAAACCTTTCTTTTCATCAATTTAGGCACAAAATTCAAATCAAGAGAAGTATTACTTCCGTCTGTTTCCTTTAGCAGTCTCCCGCTTTCTTTTAAGCGTTGATAAAGTCTGGTTTTTGGTAAAGCGCTTAGCAGTCCCACCATGGCAGTGACAACACCACTCTTTTGAATAAAATCAAACTGTCTTTTAAAAATAGAAGAAGTATCATGGTCAAAACCAACAATAAAACCGCCCTGAACTTCTAAACCGCCATTCTGAATCTTCCTGACTGAAGTTAATAAATCCCGGTTTTGATTTTGAACTTTATCACACTCCTTTAAACTCTCCGGATTTGGCGTTTCAATGCCTACAAAAACAGTGGCAAAGCCGGCTTCAGCCATTAATTTAATCAATTCGTCATCGTCAGCCAAATTAATCGAAGCTTGAGTGATAAAGCCAAAAGGCTGTTTTCTCTTCTTCTGCCAAGCAATAATTGCCGGCAGTAATTCTTTTTTAACCGCGACTTTATTGCCAATAAAATTATCATCAACAAAAAATATATTTTCTCGCCAGCCTAAACGATATAAATTCTCCAACTCTCCAATTACCTGCTTCTTGCTTTTATATCTTGGCACTCTCCCATTGAGTCTGACAACATCACAAAATTCACAATTAAAAGGACAGCCTCTGGAAAACTGGACACAAAGAGAAAAATAATTTCTCAAATTAATCAGATGGTAATCAGGGATGACTGATTTTTTCAAATCAGGGAAACTATCAAGTTGATAAGTTTTTTTCAACTTTCCCTTTTTTAGATCGGTTAAAAACAGAGGCAACGTTCCTTCCGCTTCTCCTAAAATTAAATGGTCAACTGAAGAAGTATACTCTTCCCAACCGGTAGTGAACAATGGCCCTCCGGCAACAATTTTCTTACCTAAAGCTTTAGCTCGTCGAATTACCTCTCCGACTGACTCTTTCTGAATAATCATCGCGCTTAGAAAAACCATGTCAGCCCAGCGGAGATCTTCTTCTTTTAACTCCTCAACATTCATATCAACTAGCTTCCTTTGCCATTTAGCTGGCAGCAAAGCAGAAACTGTCAAGAGGCCCAAAGGCGGAAAAGAAGCTTTTTTGCCGACTAGCTTCATAATCGATTTAAAACTCCAGAAGGTTGGTGGATATTGAGGATAAACCAGTAAAATTTTCATCAAGATTTTATTTATTCCGTAGTTGTCCCACAACCACAAGGGCCTTTATCAGTTGTGTTTTCTCTTTCATAAGCAAGGATTTGCGAAAAATCAATCTCCGGAAATTCAGCCACAAGTTTCTCATATTCTTCTTTACTAATTTCTTCATAAGGAGCTAGTTGGTAAACCGTTTCCTCTCTTGGAAGAAAAGTTAACCCTCCTAAAATATCCCAGTTTTCATCAAGCCAGTTAAGAACTTTAATCCACTCGTCCTTTCTAACTAAAATAGTGACCGAGGGATTATGTTCGGTATAATTTTCTTTAACCATCTTCCAGTATTCAAGCTGTTCCAAAGCATTTAAATCCCTACTAAAAACTGAATTTGGCGGTGACTTTACCGGAAAATCAATGACAAAAGTATTAGCCGAGGCTTCGGTCTGGCCAACTTCCGGATGATAAGGGATCTTTTGTTCTTTCAGCATTTGGAAAAGCGGGTCTTTACCCGAAATTCTCACTCTTCTAATGTAATAAGGAGCAAATCTTGGGTGCATTCCCGAAGCAGCATTGGTTAATTGAGAAGTATTACCGGAAGGCTTAACACTCGTGACCGCAGTCGAAGGATTAATCGCAAATCTTTTAGCATATTCCTTGTTTACCTTGATTACCTTCTCTTTAAGTTTTCTTAAAGTCTTGACATGGCGCACAGTCTTACAATCCCATTGACCGGTAACAGAAACCCCCAGCAATGCCTCTTCTTGACAATTTTTCTTCCATTCCTTTGATAAGTAAGGGAAACGGGTTAGTGAAGCTTGATAAGTCCCCAGAATAGCCGCAATTTTCATCTTCTCCAACAAGGATTTCTCCGTATCCTCCGGTCTGGCGATAACTTCGGTAAGATTACAAAATTGTTTGTGACGAAGTGTTATCTCACCACAAGGATTGGTGCCGCTATTTTGTAAATAATTCTTAAATGTCTTCCATCTGCGTTCCGGCAATTGTTTTTCCAAGCCACCCCGATTAAAAATGCCTCTTTCACCACTGCCGCTACTGGCTAAAGCCAACCATTCCTCCATGAATTTAATCGGATTCGGTTTCTCATTATAAACGGCAGAGTTATTAGCCATTCCTCTTTGGGGATTAGTAATATAATAATGGCCGCTCTTTGCTTCTCTTGTCTTTTCGTCCTCTAAATCAGAAAGCGAGATCAGAGCCGAGCGTCTGACTCCTCCGGCAACGACTATTTCCCCGATTTTACAAATAATATCGTGGACATCCAGACTGCTTAATCTTCTCCCTTGATTATTCAAGATTTTATTTCTGGCAAAATCCAAAAGCGACCTTAAGGGCTCAGGGCCAGAACTTCTGCCCCCCATTGTTTCCAGTCTGGCTCCAGCCGGTCTTAATTTAGAATAATCAAAATTTATATCTTTACCTTCATACCAAGTTTTCAATCCTAAAGTTAAAGCATCCCCCCATCCTTCTTTACTGTCTTTGACAACATGAACAGGTAATATTTTATTGGTTTGAGATTTGACTATCGGCAATTCTTGAATATTTCTTTCTTCTACAGAAAAACCTGCTCCGGCCCCACACATTGAAATATACATAATTTCGGCAAAGTCTCTTAATTTACTAGGAGCGATAAAAGAGCAATTGTAAGCAGCAACATTGGTCGCTCTGGCTGCTTTTCCTGCCGACCACATTAATCTCATTGAAGGAACGACTTTTTGTTCCAGAATATATTTTCTAATTTCCTCGTATTCTTCTTTTCTCAATCTGTTATCCAAATTCTCTTTCATAAAATCAAGGTATCTCTCTACTGTCTCAATCCATGTTTCCCTTCTATTTTCTTCTTTTATCCATCTGGAATAAGTTCGGTAATAAATAAATTCTGCCAACGAATTCCTAAAATATTTTTTACTCTCTTTGGCTAATTTTTTAACATGTTCGGGAATAAGCAGTTTCTTTTCTCTCACTTCTGCTCTTTTTTGACGATAAAGGATATAATTCTTGGTTGTCTTTGAAAAATCCATCAGGATTAAAGTTTCTTCAACTATATCCTGAATTTCTTCAATATTGGGGACATAGCCTGCCGGAGAACGCTTTTCCAGTTGCCTGACTACCTGGTGAGAAACTTTGAGAGGGTCTCTTTCTAAATTTCCTTCTCTGCTGGCAGCCATCGCCTTATAAACAGCATTCGTAATTTTTCGTTGGTCAAATTGGACAATCCGTCCGTCTCTTTTTTTAACTTTTTTGATTTTACCGCCTGCCATTGTAGATAAGAAATTTTAATTTTAAAATTACTGCTTCTTTTTTTATATCTTAATCCTTAGTTAAAAGGGAGTCAATCATTAAATAAAGATTTTTCTAACTTCTTAATCGTTTTCATTATCTCCCTGTTTGCTCTCGTTCTTTTTAAGGGTTTTCCTTCTAGCCAAGACAAAGCAACCGAAGAATCTTCATGGATAACCCCCATTATTTTTAATCCTTTCTCTTCTATCTTTTTAGAGAGATAATTTTCTATCTTCTTATCCTTGATTTTATTCAAGATGACAAAAGATTCTTTTGTTCTTGCTTCTTTATATATTCTCCTCGCTTCCCCAATAAGCTTAGCGCTTTTCAAATGCTTGGTAGCTGGTAATTCCCTAGCTTTTATGCGAGCAATGAGATTTTTAACATCTTCTGCTATTTGTATCGAGACCACGGTAGGATCAACTACGATAATTATCCAATCCATACTGGTAATGATTCCTCTGGCAGAATCTTCTAAGCCTGCTTTAACATCAATCAGGGTTACAGCCTGATCCCCAATTCCCTCTACTCTTAAATCTCTGGTTATCTTAGAAATAGGACCGTCGCAGCCAGCTCCAGGGCCTTTATCACCGATTTTCCCTAATTGGAAAAGGAAAAGCCCCTTTCGATCAAAAGAATAATACTTTTTAGGCACTTTTTTTAAACAAATAGTTGCTTCAGGTAAAGGAGTCGGGTCATCTACCGGACAAGAAACTTTTCCTCCAGAAAAAACCGGTCCGCCAAAATAGTCCATCAACGAAAGAGGAGATTTTTCAAATCCTAATAGCTGATGGAGACCGGTATTAGTTGAGTCAGCATCCAAAACACAAACTTGATAGCCGTCATCTCTCAGAGCTCTGGCTAATAAAACCGTCACGGTACTCTTTCCGCTCCCCCCTTTTCCTAAGATTCCTATTCTTTTATTGGCGAATATTTTCTTGATTGTCATTTTTTATTTAAGCTTAAGCTTTTTTAAATATTCCCTTAAATCTTGGTTTATTCTTTGGTCCTTTAAAGCATACTCAATATTGGCTTTCAGCCAACGTAGAGGGTCGCCGGTGGTTAACCACTGACCATTTTTAAGTGGTTCGGCCATTACCAATTCTTTTTTAGCCAAATTATTAACTAAATCAGCAAAATAAAGTTCATTGTCTTTTGCTAAACCCTGTTTTTTCAATTCATCAAAAACAGTAGGGGCAACAACAAAACGGCCAAACTGAACTGAATTGGAAGGAGCCTTGTCAGCCGAGAGTTTCTCCATTACAGCTTCAACTTCATCTGGAATTTTACTTCCTGACCGATATTTAATACTCCCGTAACGGTAGACTTCACTCCAAGGGACTTTTTGAACACCAACCACAATTGTTGCTTGATATTTTTCAAAAACCCTAATTAAATTCTTAATAAAATCCCCTGTCTTTTTTTCCAACAGTAAATCATCGCCAAAAAGATAAACAAAAGATTCCCCTGCCAACCACTTCTCCGCCGTTAAAACCGGACAGGCATTACCGTAAGGTAGCTTTGGATCTTGAGGAATAAAATCTAGCTTAGCTTTCTGCCAAATATTTTTAAGAGAATCTAAATAATGGCTTTTATTATTTTTCTTAAGATAAGCTTCTATTTTTTTGTCCGGAGTAAAATAATTCTTTTGTTCAATAGAATCTGCCCGATGAACAATAAGTATTTGGTCTAAACCAGCGGCAATCACCTCTTCCACAAGCCACTGTAGACTCGGCTTGGCTAAAACAGGAATTAATTCTTTAGGGAAAGCCTTAACCACAGGAAGGAATCTTGTCCCAAATCCAGCAGCAGAAATAACAGCTTTGTGAATTTTCTGTTGGCTACTCATTGATTCATCATAAGGCTTATGATAAAATTTGTAAATCATGAGCTCAAACAGGAATTGGCAAAGTATTCCTAATTTTCTCAAGGAAGTCAAAAGTGAATTAACTAAAGTTACCTGGCTCTCCCGCCAGCAGACCTTACGCTTAACTGCCATTGTTATCGCGGTTTCCGTTGTCGTTGCCAGTTTTATCAGTGTTCTAGATTTTATATTCACCAAAATAATGGGGTTCTTGATTTAAAAAGAATGAATATTAAAGAAACAAATCATATTATTATTAAAAAATCAAATGATAAACGAGCTTTGTGGTTTGTTGTTCATACTTATTCCGGACAAGAGCAAAGAGTGGCTCAACAATTAAAACAAAGAATTGAATCAATGAAGCTTGAAGACCAGATTTTGGAGATTCTTATTCCCACCCAGGAAAGAATCGAAATCCGTTCCGGAACTAAGCAACAAGTTAAGGAAAAAATCTTCCCCGGCTATCTTTTAATTAAAATGATTTTAACTGAACAAGCTTGGTTAACAGTGCGAACTACTAATGGGGTGACTGGTTTTATCGGTGTTGGCAACAAACCCACTCCCTTAGACGAAAAAGAAGTTGAAGCCATCCAGAAATTTATTAGTATGAAAGCGCCGAAATTCAAAGCTAAGTTTTCTGTTGGTGAAGCTGTTAAAATTATTGACGGCGCTTTTGCGGAATTTTTAGGCACAGTAGACAGCATTGACGAAACCAAAGGAAAAATCAAAGTCTTAGTCAGTATTTTCGGCCGCGAGACTCCGGTAGAATTAGATTTATTACAAGTCGCAAAAATATAAAAGATGAAGAAAGTCAAAACCATTATTAAGTTAAATCTACAAGCTGGTGAAGCCACCCCAGCTCCCCCGGTTGGTCCGGCTTTAGGCCAACACGGATTGCCGATTATGGAATTTGTCAAAGCCTACAATGAAAAAACTGCTGATAAAAAAGGCCAGATTATCCCAGTGGTAATTACTGTTTATGAAGACCGGACTTTTTCCTTTATCACTAAACTCCCCCCGGTTTCAGAATTGATTAAAAAAGCTCTGGCAATTGAAAAAGGCTCCGGCCAACCTGGTCGTGAACAAGCCGGAACTATAACTAAAGAGCAAATAAACAAAATTGCCCAGGAGAAATTGGCAGACTTGAACTGCGCTGAAGATTTAGCCGCGGCCAAAAACATTGTTGAAGGAACAGCCAGATCAATGGGCATTAAGGTTAGCGAAGAAAACCAACCTCAAGAAAAAAACCAAAATTCAGAATAAATAATAAACAAATAAAATGGGTAAAAAAAGAGTTGCCGTTATCGGCGAGAAAAAAGAAGAAAAACACGAACGCAAACTGGTTAAAACCGGCAAAGAACACGGCCGGATTACTGATATTGGCACTGAAGCTTTAAAAGAAGCGGCCATTATTGAAGAAAAAACCAAAAAAATAGAAAAAGAGGCTCTTAAAGAAACAAAAAAAGAAAGCAAAAAAACTCCTAAAAAAGCCAAAAAAACCAGAAGCAAAAATTATTTGGAAGCCAAAAAGAAAGTTGAAACCGATAAATTCTATCCCCTATCAGAAGCTATCAAACTATTAAAAAGTATCTCCTTATCAAAATTTAAAGGTAATATTGACGCTCATTTAAATGTCAAAGAAGTTGGGCTGAAAGGAGAGATTGAGTTTCCTCACCCTACTGGTCAAAAACAAAAAATCAGAATTGCTGACGAAGAACTTTTAAAAGAACTGGAAAAGGGTAAAATTGATTTCACTTTATTGGTAACCACTATTAAAATGATGCCTAAACTGTTAAAATTTGCCAAGCTTTTGGGGCCTAAGGGTTTAATGCCTAATCCTAAAAACGGCACGGTGACGGAGAATCCGGAAGAATTTATTAAAAATGCCTCCGGCAAAACCCAATTTAAAACTGAATTAAAATTTCCCTTAATTCATCTGACCATCGGCAAGATTGATTCTTCGGAAAAAGACTTGGAAGATAATCTCCAGGCTCTTGTCAAAGCTGTGGGACGAAAAAACATCCAAAAGGTTGTTCTCTCTCCAACTATGGGGCCAGGGGTTAGAATTGATCTCGGCAGTCTTTAATTTTGAAAAATTAATTTGGTTCCAAATGATTTTCTTTTAGTTTTATTAAAACTTCTTTTGCAATCTTTGCTTTTAACAATCTTCCATCAATAATTACATGGGGAAAATTTTTGATAAATTCTAGTAAAAGCTTTCTTTGAATTCTTTGGAAATAGATAAAATCTTGTGGGTTCTTAAAACATTCATATGGAGAAATTTTTGATTTGGATTTCCTTTTAAAAGCAATCTCCACAGGCGTATCAATCATTATTATCAATTCGTCCCCTTTTAAAAGAGATTGTGCTAGAAATTTTTCTATTACCAACTTTTTATATATTTTCTCTTTTATAAAAAAACGAATAAAAAATCCATCAGAAATAACATTCATACCAATATTTAATGTGGGTTTTACGAGATATTCCCATTCTGAATTTACGTACGCCAAAATAAAATCCAACCTCTCTTGCCCTCTCAAGGATTGAACTACTTCTGCAGGATTATCAAAATTAAGTGGTTTCGGTAAAGAAAAGCTTTTTAGCTTTCTCCAATAAGAAACAAAATAACCTTTTTTTTCTAGATAAGAAGCAATTGTGCTTTTCCCACTTCCATCTATCCCAACTAAAATTACCAATTTGCCTTTCTTTGTCATAATTGTTATTTAGAGTAAAATAAAAAATAATTACTAATTTTATATTATATAATAAGAATATCAGATATGAAAATTGGAGTTATCTCTGATACCCACATCTATAACGACATAAAAATCCTCCCAAAGTGGATAAATAAATACTTCAACAATGTCGATATGATCATACACGCTGGAGATATTACACACTCAAAGGTCCTTAAGCTACTAAGTAAAATAGCCCCAGTAAAAGCAGTTAAGGGGAATAAGGGAAACGAAGAAGAAAAACTAGTCTTAACTTTACCCTCAAAACTCATTTTAAAAATTGGTCCATACAATATAGGCATAATACACGGATTACCTAACGAGCCTGAAAGAGCTTTAAACTATCTTCTTTATAAAAAACTTCATTTGTTTGATGTTGCTAACAAAATTCTCTTTAAAAGACTTAAATCTTTTTTCCCAAAGACTATAGATTGTATTATTTTTGGTGATACTCATACTCCAATGATTAAAAAATTAAATAATATTCTCTTTTTTAATCCTGGAGCAGCTTATTCTACTAAAAAGAGAAGGGCATCTATAGGAATTATCGAAATTTCAAGGCGAAGAATTAACGCTAAAATTATCTATCCTTAATTTTATTAGATCTATCTTTTTTTCTCTTTATCTTAGTACAAGAACAAAGCCACTCAAACTTAGTTTGTTTTGTTTTTTTAAATTTAAACTGCTTATTTATTTTTTTCATTAAAAACTCTGAAAGCATAAAAATTTCTTGACTAATAAGCTTTCTTAACTTAAAAGGTGCTGCCTTAATTTTTTTTATTTTAGCGATACCCTTATATTCTATTTCTATTTGTGAGAGACTAAATTTTTTATATTGGCATTGGTCAGCCGAGACCGAATAATAACGACCAGTTTTAATATTTTGAAGTAATAAATAAAATTTATCCCTTTTTATTCTTCCTAAAAGAAATATCTTTTCCCCTAACTCTTTTGTTTTTCTTTGTAAAATTAAATTTGTATCAATTTTAGTCATTTTCCTTTCAAAGCGTACGAGCCTCTCTTTTCTTATTAAGATTTTATCTCTACTTCTTTTAATTCTTGGCGATTCTTTGGCTTTTATCCAAAATTTTTCCTTTTTTGGGTGATGGATGAGTATAAAAGCCTCTATAAATTTAGATTCTCTTTCATAGACGTATCTATCAAAATAATATGTCCAATTTAGAATCTCTTCTCTTTTTGGCACTAATCTGAAGAGGGATTTTTTATTTTTCTTTAGATTTTTCTTAAAAAGATGAATAAAAAAATCCGGTTTTCTTGGATAAACTTCAAGTTTTGTTTCAATCTCACTCCCTTCAAATTCGTCAAAGATGTTTAAATCCTTTAAAATTAAATTTTTAGTCGAGGTTTTAGTCATCTTGGATTTTTGCTTATTTTATCTATAGGGAGGATGTAAGTGTTTTTTGAGAGTTAACTGACTATCCTTGTTCATCCCATCCTCAAATAAATAATAACTATCTTTAGAAAAATAATCATTTGGATTTACTCTTAATTTTTTAAGTATTTTTCTAGCATTATTTTGCACAACTCTTCGCAATTCATCTATAGAAACAATATATTTGCTGGCTAATGCAATAATAAATTCTTCTAGCGTCTGGTAGGCAATCCGGTGGTCATATATAGCACTGTATTCAATTTTTTTACTGGTTTGTGGTTTTCTAGTCCCTACAATTTTATTTTCTTGAAAACCATCACTACTATACCCAAGTTTAGCCCTTAATTCTTTATCCACCATCACTGCTTGTAAATCACGGTAAATTATTCTTTGGGGATTAAAATTTTTATCTAACTCAAGAAGAGTATTTTGAGGATGAGCCTCAAAAAGAAGCCCAAATTTAAACGTCATATAGAAAAAATTCCAAAGCATGGGTTTAACTATTTTCTTTTCAAAAAATTTCTTTGGATCCAAATTTGAAATTTTAATTAACTGTTCAATTAAAAATGGGGCTAACGGGTCATTGTCGTCAGGAGAATACAAAGAAAAAATTGGCACCATAAATTTTTGGTCTTTATTTAATGGTTTTGGCTCGTATTCCCTGAAGATATTTGCAACTTCAGCCCCCGAGTCAATAAAAATAGTGGCTATCGTTTCTGGCAAATAAGCCATGCCTTTTGGTAAAAGATTTTTTTCTGCAAGATAGTCTAGTTCTCTACTCACCCGACTACTCTGTTTTGCTGAACTTCCCCACAAATCACGCACTAATCTACCCAATCGTTTCCCTGATAAATCAACTTTAACCATAAAGAACTTTTTAATGCCATTATCGTCAGTTAAATTAAACAAAAGTGTTCTTGTAGAAGAAGTAGGAACCACATTGACAAAGCCATTTGTTCTTTTTAAACTTAAATATTGACAACCGGACTTTTGATAAAAATTGTCCATATCAGGATGAAAGAAAAATTTGGTTTTTCCCTCATTTCGAACAAAATTTAGCAATAATCTATCTGGTGTTATTTTTAAAAAATTAACCCTAGAATTATTAACTTCAATAAAAGGTAGCTTAAAGCTTTTTTCGCCATCTCTTGGCCTAAATTGTTTTGATACTTCAGAGTAATGTCGAAACGAATGATAAGCACCTTTATTTACATATCTTTCTGTATAGACAAATAAACTTTTTTTATCTTTAAAATTTTTAATATCCATAAATAAATTTTATTATGTGCATTTTACCATCTTTATTGGGCTTAACCCAAAATTATTATCTTCTCTCAACTAAATCTCTTTAAATAAATTAAGGTCATTGACATTTTTCAAAAAAATCTTACAATAAGTTTATCCTAAGAAGTAGGTTCCTAGTAAATCCTACGGAGGAAAACAATAACCCTCCTTTGCCAGAACCTTGCTTCTTGTGGACTCAAAATGAAAAAAGCACAGAAATTTTTTACTGTTGATAATTTGAAAGAGAAGATAAAAACCGCCAAGGCTTTAATTTTAACTGATTATAGCGGTTTGAAAGTTGAGCAAATCAACCAGCTTCGTCAAGACATTAAAAAAAGCGGTGGTGAGTTTGAAGTAGTTAAAAATACCCTACTTAGTAAAGCTTCGGAAAACAACGAATTAAAGATTGAAAAGGGTAAATTAGAAGGCAACACTGCCGCCTTATGGCTTTATTCCGATGATTTATCACCCTTGAAGGCTTTAGATACCTTTATCAAGAAGAATGAGCTACCAAAGCTTAAATTTGGCTTCTGGAATAAAGATTTAATTGAAACGGAAAAAATCAAGGAATTAGCCAATCTTCCAAGCTTAAAAGAACTGCAAGCCAAATTAGTTGGTCTTTTAAAATCCCCTCTTTCTGGTTTAGCTTACAACTTAAAAGTTGATTTATTCAAATTAGTTTATCTCTTAAAAGCGAAAGGGGGTGAAAATTAATGGCAGAAGTAAAGAAATTAATTGGCGAAATTGAAAAACTTTCTGTTTTGGAATTAAACGAACTAGTCAAGGCTTTAGAAGAAAAATTTGGCGTGGCTGCTATGACTCCAGCCGTTGCGGTTTCAGCTGCTAGTAATAATCAGGCCACTCCAAATGTTGAGGCTAATGAGGCTGCTCCTGAAGGTCAAACAACCTTTAATGTTGTTTTGACTGAAGCCGGGGCTAATAAAATTAGCGTTATCAAGATGGTCCGAGAAATTAATCAATCTTTAGGGCTTAAAGAAGCCAAAGATTTAGTTGAATCAACCCCCAAAGAAGTTATCACCGGAGTCAACAAAGCCAACGCTGAAGAAGCCAAGAAAAAACTCGAAGAAGCCGGAGCCAAAGTCGAGCTAAAGTAAAAAATAGTTTAAAATTTAAATTAAAGAAAAGCTTTTTACTTTAATAGAGTTTTTCTTTTTTATGGAACTATCTCCTGCCATTTACATAAGAACTATCAGAGATTATAGCCTTTTAAAGATACTTTTTGGCTAA
>CAZQCJ010000048.1:0-4108 GCA_964591885.1 uncultured Gammaproteobacteria bacterium | reverse complement strand
TTTACATCTAAAAGATGTGACCTTTACGATAATTTAAAAGATGGCCAGAATATCTTCTTTATCCCGCCCACAGACAAAGAAGGCCAAGGATATGATCTTAATTTAAGTAACTATGCTATCGGACCAATCCCTTCAACCAACTTTTTAAAATCAGTCAAGATTGTTCCTTTGGATTATCAATTTATCAAATATCAGGAAAACCCAGAAGGGAGATTGCTAAGTAATAACCAATCTTACGAAAAAAACTGGCGGGCTTTTACATACCAAGGGGAATTAAAGATAAAATCACTGGGGAGCCCGATAATGATTGACAACTGGAAAAACGGATGGATATTAAATAATAAACCTGAAGGTCAAATTATCTTTTTCTTCTTGCCTCAATTACTGGAATATTTGGGTTTTCTCCTACTCCTTGTCTTCATTGTCTTACTGGCTGTTTTTTGATAAAATTAAGACAGAAATGGTGGTCGTAGCTCAACGGTAGAGCGCCTCCCTGTGGAGGAGGATGTTGCGGGTTCGATTCCCGTCGATCACCCCCAAATCTAGGCAAAAAAGAGGACCTCGGTCAAGGTAAAGAAAAGAAAATTATTTCCGCATTAGGAAATATCTGAATTTCTTTACCAAAATGACTTCGGTCCTTTTTTACACTTCTTTTTTTTGGACTTTTATTTCTATCAAACCTTTTCATTTCTTAATCTCTTTTTTTCTCTCTCTTTTTACTTAAACAAAAAATAAATGTTCCGATAATCAGGATGATGAAAAATCCCGACACTACGGCTCCAATAATTGCCATAATGTTATGATTCAGAATTGCTCCAGAAAGAGAAAAATAAAAAGCGGCTATGGCAATAAGGCAAAAAAGACCCAAAAAAACAAAGGCATAAAGACGACTTTCTTTTAATTCCTTTTCTAACAAATCATTATTCATTCCCCATCACCTCTTTTTTCTGGCAAATAAATTATTTAAGAAGTGTTTCTGTTTTAATAAGATAAGATAAGATAAGCTTTTTAGAAGTTTCTAAACCTTTACTCCTTCATGATATTTAATCGCAGTGGCAAGACTAGTAATAGTTGCGTCTTCCGTTTCATACCACCCATTCTCAAGGCTGTAAACCGAAAAACAGGGTTTTTCTTTGTCTTTGGTTTCAAACAATACTTTAAATAAACATAAAGGTGTTTTCGGACCAATATCCTCTCTCAGTAATGCTTGATAAGTTTTACCTGGGTTAGAAACAATATCAACCTCTATTTTTTTCTTCTCGAATAAGGTTTTTATTTTCTTAACTATTGATTTTTCTCTCTTAGAATTTAATGTTTTAGAAATATGTTCGTGGTGATTTTTATTCTCATTTCCATGCTTAGGTATCTTCCTTTCTGTTTTTGTAAAACCCATTGAAAACCTCCCTTTTAAGAAAATTTAATAAAAATTTGCTTACCCTATCTTATCTTTGAATTTTTAAAGAACAAACCAATTATCTTATAGATTTTTATCTTATAACTTATAATACTTTTTGTCAAATATTTTTACCAAAAAGCTGTATTCTTACTTCTTTCTCATTTTCTTTATTTAGTAATTTAATATTTTCACTTTTAATTTTTTCCAGGATTTCTTTTTCTAATTTTTGTGAGTCCTTGAAAACTTTTAAAACCATTTGAGCATCATCATCGGCAGCTAAACGATTAATGGAAATCTCGCCACATTTTTGGCAATGATGAATAAGCATTAATTCTCCCTGCCTTTCTTTGCCATATTTATCAAAGCCTTCTTTTTTAAAAGTAAGACCGATTGGTTTCATGAGTCCACGGCAAAAAGAATACCGATCACCGGATTTATTTTTATCAACATGCTTTGACCATAAACAAAAGGGGCAGTGATTACGAAAGCGGGTACCAATAAACTGGCCTTTGCTTACCCAAGAACCGCAGTAGTCACAAGTAAAACCAAATTTCTTTTGGGCTTCTTTTTTAAAATTCTTTTTAGCCATTATTATCTTATTAGCCTAATTTAAAAACATTTAGCTTTAAAGGTCAAGGAAAATTTTAGCAAAAACTACTTGAAAATGAATAATTAATAGTCAATAATAAAATCAATGCCTGATTTAATCTCTGTTCTGCCGGCTGGTGACAATCCTCCTTTTGAAATCAACTGTGTGGTAGAAATCCCCAAAGGCTCCAGTAATAAATATGAATACCACCACAAACTTAATGTTTTTCATTTGGACCGGGCTTTGTACGAAGCTGTTTTTTATCCGGCCGAATATGGTTTCATTCCTCAAACTTTTAACAAACAAGACGGCGATCCTTTGGATATTATGGTCTTATCAACTTTTCCGACTTTTCCCGGTTGTCTTCTTTCTTGCCGGCCGATTGGTGTCCTTCGCCTGATTGATTCCGGCGAGGAAGATGACAAAATCATCGCCGTTCCCGCTCATGACCCGCGCTTTGAGGAAATAAAAGAGCTGAACGATTTATCAACTCACGCCAAAAAAGAAATTAAAAACTTTTTTGAAAATTACGCTGAACTTCAAACAAAAAAGAAAATTAAAGTTGAAGGCTGGAGCAATAAAGAAAGAGCTTACGAAATCATCAAAGAGGCTATTAAAGATTACCAAAACAAGAAAAAATAGGCAAAATCAACCCCTTGTCTTGTCATAACAATTTCTTGTTAAAACTTAACAAGGGGTTTCAGCCGATTACGCTTCTTTTATAATTTTATCTTTTTGAGATTTTACGACAAAAGAGCGTAAAATGAAAACAATTGCGCCGATTGCAAAAGCTTCTCCGATAAATAAGAAACCAAAACTGTAGTACTCATGAGCTGATAAAATAAACCCTTCAGCTAAAATACCCAGAAACAAGCCTAAAACTAACAATATTAGTTTCTTTTCAGAAAACTTGCGGAAAAGACAAGCAGTTGCCCCAATTGCTATGCCGCCTATGAAAATCAAAATACACATTCCCAACAACGTTCCTAATAAATTCATCTCGTCTCCTTTCTGAGATAACAAGTCAGGGGAAATATCATCCCTGCTGTTATCAATGTTAGACCTAATATTAATATCTCCAAACCATATCTAGACAATATTTTTCCTCCTTTTCTCGCAAATTTATTAAAAAATTTATATATAAAACTCTTTAGGTTTGTTTTTTTAAAGAACAATCTTAGATATGGCTTGGATAATAGCAGAAAAGGCAAAAGAATTCAAGTTATAGGGCTAATTAACAAAATATCTCTCAAATGTTATAATAAATCATTGCGCCTGTAGCTCAACGGATTAGAGCACTTGTCTTCGGAACAAGTGGTTGGGGGTTCGATTCCCTCCAGGCGCGCCAAGGGACCGTAGCTCAGTGGTAGAGCAGTTGCCTCTTAAGCAATTGGTCGGAGGTTCGAATCCTCCCGGTCTCACCTTTTTACTTGACAAAAGAGTTCAAAGTATGTCAGCATAGATAAAGGCACTGTCCAGATGAAGAAGCTATTCTCGATTTTTGTTTTTTTTACTTTTACGCCTTTGACTCTGCTGGCGAGTATTTTTATCCTTAATCAAATCAGCCCTCAAGAAAAATCTCCTGAACTAGAATCATTTCAATCAGTCAGACAGCTTTATGCTGCCTTGCCTCAGGAAACCGGGGAAGTTTTGGGAACAGTCACCCAAGAAGACGCCCGGCCGGTAATTATCGAAAAATATCTAGAAAGATATGATTCGCCTCTACTGCCTTATGCCCAAGACCTTTTTGAAGCTTCAGAGAAGTACGGAGTAGATTACAAACTAATTGTGGCCATTGCCCAGTGTGAATCCAATCTTTGTAAGAAAGCACCTGAAGGTTCTTTTAACTGCTGGGGCTTTGAAAACGGGGAAACCAAATTCCTCTCCTGGCAACAGGCTTTTAACCAAGTTGCCAAAACCTTGCGGGAAAGATATCTTGACCAAGGTTTAACAACCCCTGAAGAAATTATGCCTAAATATGCTCCTCCTTCGGTTGAAAAAGGCGGTCCCT
Source organism: uncultured Gammaproteobacteria bacterium (assembly GCA_964591885.1). GTDB lineage: Bacteria > Patescibacteriota > Microgenomatia > PFEM01 > JAPLYW01 > CAZQCJ01. The sequence goes on along the minus strand of CAZQCJ010000048.1, from coordinate 112 downwards.
GGGCCAAATGTGTTACTCAATTCATGGATGAGTTGGAGTACGGAGATTTTTAATCTTTTCTTAATCGTCTTCAAATGAAAACAAAACCTATCCCTTTTTACAATGACCCTGC
>CAZQCJ010000047.1:0-5767 GCA_964591885.1 uncultured Gammaproteobacteria bacterium | reverse complement strand
AGTTTTAAAAGATTAAAGTTAGTGGTATCCAGACCAACATAGCCGTAATAAAGATTATTTTCTTCTTTGCCACCTTCAGTGCCAAAATTAACCCCGCCTTGGTTGTTTAAAATATTGCCGGTAGTGGCCTCAGAAGTCAGATTAATAATACCAGTACCTTTAGGGGAAAGAGTGATGTTGCCGTCCTGCCCATCAGCGACTTGAATAGTAATTCCGGTTTGGCCTTCCAAAGCAAAGGTGCCGGAAGTAGCTTGAATACTGGGAGAAGCAGCGGCAAGAACAATCTTGCCGGTGGAATCAATGTAGGGAATCATACTGGCTTCAGTTCCTGGCGGATAGCCTTGTAAGGTTTCAGCATTTAAAGCATAGCCAACCGTGGCGACCTGCATTCTGGGGGTCATTTCATCATCACTGGCAGTTTTAACGCCAAGGTAGATGTTTTGATTTTCCGAGAAAACCGAAGCTGGAATTTCAATGGCCGAAGAACAAGTATAGTTATCTCCGGAAGTTGTCCCTAGGATAAGAGAGAAAATACCATCTTGATCTGGTGTTACTGAACAAGTTCCTGAAGTCCAAAGACATTCTTCGCCAGTATCACCAGTACAAGTACCCTCATCACCGCCAGAAGAAACATTCCAAAGCTTGAAAGTAATATTGGTGGCAGTGCTAATCGGGTTGTCTGAGGAATCAGTTAAACGTCCTTGAAAAGATAAAAAGCGATTAGGCCTGGTTAAAGATTCCGGATAAGCTAAAGGAGTAGGGGTTTTTTTAAAGAACTGATCATAGGCACCAAAACCAATAGCAGCGCAAAAGATAATCAGGATAGCGTAATGGAAATATTTAGTAATGGAAACATTGCTGTAAGCTTTGTAAGCTTTTTGAAAAACATTAGCTTTTGGTGAGAGATCTTGAGAAACAGAGATACCTGTGGCTTCAGTTTCTTTTAAGAAAGGGTTTTGAGTAAGGTAGCCTTGTTGAGAAGCCCAGTCGCAGAACTTACGAATTGAAGAAACCCGTCTTTTGATAGTGGCTGGAGAAAGCTTTAGCTCGTCAGCTAGTCGCTTCTGATAAGCGGTGATGTTTTTGCCAGTTATTTTTTTGAAAAGGTTTTTTTGATCCATCTTGACAAGTTGTTTTTTATGTGTTATAAATCATCTAGTCATACCTCAGGAGTGCCTTCGGGTAACTCCTGATTTTTTTTGTTTAAATTCAATAAAATTTTTTAGTTTACGGAGATCAATATATTTAGCCCTTTCTAATAATTCTTTGGCAATATGACCTCTGGTGGAAAAAACGATTATTTTTTTACCTTTAGCCTTAAGTAAATCTATTAAGTAAGCGAAATCAGAATCCCCGGAGAAAAGGAGAAGGGTATCGTATTTACTGCTTAGCCTAAAAGCATCAAGGGATAATTCAACATCTAAGTTTCCCTTATATAAAATTTGTTCCCTGCTGATTCTAATAAATTTAACCTCTTTAGTTATGACTTTGTATTCTAATTTCTCTAATCTCTGGATAAATTTAATTTGTTTTTCTAAAGCTCCTAATTTACCAGTGTAATAGAATAATCCAAATAGGTTTATTTGTTTCTTTAGGTAATTTTTTAGCTTTTGGTAGTCTAGTTTCCAATCTAGTGTTTGCTGAGAGTAAAGAATATTGGCTGCGTCGATAAAAACAGCAGCTTTTCCTTTAATCATTTTCTTTAAGTTAATTTTTTTTTGTTTTTGATTCATATTTTGCGTGAAATGTTATATAATCAAGTTGCGGGTACCAAAAGCGGTAATAGGCTCCCCCCTTTTGCCACCTTTTCGGGCCCGCATTGAGTGTTAAATTACGCTCCTTCTAGCCATCCCAAGAAATGCCTTAAATCAGATAAGTAATTTTTAACGGTAATTGAACTCACTTTTTCTTTGTTAAGATGGAGACTGAATTTTTCTAAGATTTCTTCGTTTGATTGTCTATTGGCGGAAATTTCAGTAGAGGTTGTTTTAGTAGCATTGGCTATCTTTCTGGCTGGGTTTTCTTTTAGCCATTCTTGTCCCTTGCCGAATTCACCGAACTTTCTTAAAGCCGAGAGACGACGATTAAGAGTCGAAAGGGGAGTTTTGTTAAGTAAGAGATAATTTTTGTATTCGTTAAGAGTTTCTTTGGTAAAAAGACCGAAGATAGCCTTACCAACTATTTGATGTTTAACTCCTGTTTCTTTAGCAAGCCAATTTAAAAAATGATTAATATCAACTAAATAATTTTTGGCTGTTATTGGAGAGGTTTTTTTGATAATGAGGTAGTTTTTAAAAATTTCAGGCAGTAACATTTTTTTAAATAGATTTCTAAAGGAATAGCCATAAAAAGGCAGTTAGGAAAATTAGAAAGGCAACGCCGGCTTCGGCGACTCCGGTGAAATTGTTAATCTTTTCTAAGTTATAATTTTGGCTATATTTGGTCATTTGTTTCTCTGCGTTTAATAATTTCCGCAAATTTTATTTGTATCTAGATTATACGGATTATATAAGATTATCATTTCTCTTACTACTATAATAGAGATTTAGAGAACCTGTCAAGAGGACAAAATAAAGGTATTTGATATGTTTAGATAAGGTTAAAATTAAGCTAAAAATAGAGACTTTTTATATTTTCATAAGCATTTTCATTATTAATAATTACCGCAAAAGAATAAAATCCATACAACAAAGCTTATCAGAGTATATCAATATTTTCCGCATTGATAAACGCAATGGGGTAAAAGACTAGTGATATATTATGATATATTAAAGTTTTTTAAAGAATTTATAATCCTATAATAAATTTACTTTTTAAGCTGAAATAAAAATGAAGCTAATTTTTTATTTTTGTTTTTCTATAAGAAGATATTGTTGATTTTTACATTTAACTGAGAGTAGATCTTTATAAGATTTCAGTTCTAGATTGACAATTTATCCAATATCCTCTAGTTTTTTTATTAATGTCTAAATTAGCAGATGAGGCAGGAAGTGCTAAGAATTAGTAGGGGTTTGAAAAGATTTTTAATAAGGAAGAAAGTGAATTTTCTTATTATTTTATGATTTTATTTTGCATATAATTACTTTTAAATAAAATTATCCTCTATAAAAATTTAAAAGGACTATATTTAGCTTAATAATAGTTGGTAAAGAGGCAAAATTAGTTTTTAATTTTCCATATTTATTATGTGTTCTTTGTATATTCTTGTAGTTTAAAAATTTTTGTGTTTCAATTGAAGTTAATGGATGATAAATCGATAAGCGTAGAAGAAATTAAAGAATTAGAAGAATTAAGAGGGCAAAAAAAATCTAAGAAGGGGATTTTTTTGGCAATTATTGTTTTATTAATTCTTCTTTTTTCTTTGTGGTTTGCTGTTTTCTTTATTGGTCAACGGACTACTTTTTGGGGACGGGCTTTTACCCCGAGGACTGAAATCGGTGAAGTGGTTTTAGATAATTCTTATCTTTTTGCTTCGCCTTTGTCAGCCCAGGCTGATGGTAGAGAGAAAATCAGGGTAACGGTTTTTCTTTTAGATTCTCAAGGAAAAGGCGTCCCTGGTAAAGTAGTTTTTTTAGGGCAGAACGAGAAGCTAAAAGTTGATTCTGTCCAAGCTGTTAGTGATAATTTAGGTCGGGCTATTTTTGATGTTTCTTCTGTTTCTTCAGCTGATTATTTAATTGAGGCTAAGGTTGATAATCAGGTTTTACCTCAAAGAGTAAAGCTTAACTTTCGTTAATCTTCTTTTTCTTAAGATGACAATGAGCCAGTAAAAGGTAAATAACCAAAGAAAGCTCTATCAGAATTAGAAGTAACCACCAGAAGGGCTTTATTAACCCTAAAAAGGCTCTCCAGAGGTTAATTATCATTAAAAGGAACCACTGCCACCAGTTAAGAATTTTAAAGTTTAAAGTGTTTGATTTAGGCGTTGGCGAGCCCTGGAATTTAGCGGTAGTAAAAAGCCGCCAATTATTAGACCTGACTGTGGGTAAGCTGAATTCAAATCTGCCTTCTTCGTCAGCTTTTACTTGGTATTGAGGTAGAGAATAAGCAGAAGCTTCAAGGCGAAAATATCTAGACAAAAGGTTTTGTTTTTTACTACTGACGTCATTGGCCAAAAAGATAGTCACTTCGGTGTTGGGGATAGTTAAGCCTTCGGCTTTGACCTGTTCTTGAGGTAGAAAAGAACCTTTTTCTAAACTAAAGGTTGGGGGTAAAAGAACTGGGCCAACATTAAGATTAAAAGGACCGACAGGTAAGGGCGGGAGGCAAGTCGGAAAAGAAAACCGGCTTTGGCTATCAATCGCTCCAAGACAAAGCTCCGGGTATTCAGGATTGGGATAAGGAAGGAAAATCCGGTCAAAAAGAAAGTAACCATTTTTGTCAGCAATAACTTCTTCGGCAACTCGTTCTCCTCGAAGTTGAACTAAGCTTTGAGGTGACGAGTAGCCAAAAAGAGTTAATTTTGGCTCACCCAGAGTAGCAGAAACAGTAATTTCATAGGAAATAGGGTTAGTGACTGCCTGGATAGAATCAGAAAAAACAAAGAAGAAAAAGGGGAAAGATAAAAAGATGATTAGAAACTTAAAAGCCTTGATTTCATTCACTCTTCTTTTCTTCTAGTTTTTCCTCAAGCTCTTCGATTTTTTCTTCAAGATTTTTTTCGCGCTTTTTCAAGCGGTGATAAAGAAGAGAAACAAGAAGGATAATAATAATTATGGCCACAACAGTAATCGTGATCATCTTCCAGGGGATAATCCAGGTAAAGACGCTGGCAGTAAGGATCTTACCGGTTTCACCATAAACAGCGTTTAATTCAATTTTATATTTGCCAAAAAGCCATTTGCCACCGAGCTTGTTTTCAAAAATTCTTGAAGTTTCTGGAAAAATATTTTGTTCTTTTAAAATTTCCTCGTCAACTTTCTTGCCAAAAACGCTGGTCAGAGTGACTGTTCCTTGGGGCCTGATATGGTAATTCCCTTGGTTCTTAATTTCAGTGGTAACCGGAATTGGTCCGTATTCCAAAAAGCGAGGAGTAGTTAATTGAGTAAGGTAAGCGTTTTCCTCAATTGGTCCGGCAACTCGCAAATAAACCAAGCCAGCCAGTCTAATAGTGACCGGAGTTTCTGCCTCTGTTTCTTCTCCAAGGCTTTCAGTTACTCTCCCTCCTGGTTCAAAGAAAATAGCGAAGTAACGACCACCAGCCTGGGCGTCTTGGGGAACATTAATTTTGGCTTGGACGGTAACTTTATCTTTAGCCGCAATAGTAATGCGGTCATAGGGGAGTTCGACCCAAGAAGCAGCGGCAAAGCGTGAGGAAAAATAGGTTTCGTCTTCTAGAAAGGTGGGTGAACCTTCTTTATCTTCAACAATGAAATCAGCAACTTTTAAAAGACCGGAAACTGGGACTTCGCCTTGATTTAAAAACTTAAGAACTACGGCTGTTGTTTCCCCTGGATCAACCAGTAATTCTTGTCGAGCCGGAGCAACAGTTAAGGGAAGAATTGCTTGTGCTTGAATTTTTTTAGCCAGAAAAAAAGCTGTTAAAAAAAGAATTAAGGCTAAAGAGATAGTAGCGAGCTTTTGTTTAGGCAGTTTTTTCATTTTTATTTAAAAAATAGCTGTGGCTGTGTATTTAACTTTATTGTAATAATAACCAGCTGGTTGGGTGCCGGAAATAGCAATTCGATAACAAACATAAATGTCTTTAGAGTCAACTGGGCCGTTAGAAGAACAATCGCCTCCACCTCCACACATAATAGTTTGCTTG
>CAZQCJ010000046.1:0-21893 GCA_964591885.1 uncultured Gammaproteobacteria bacterium | reverse complement strand
CCTCGGTTCAAGATCTAATTGACCAAGTTAACTAATCCCCAATATAATTAATTTATTAAAAGTAATAATATTTTTCCTTGATGATTGAAGAAGTTTTTTTAAATCAAAACCTTGGCCCTTTAGGTTTAACAAATTTTTTAAGACATGCCATTCATTGGGGGGTATCTCAGGGCTATTCTTTAGATTTACTGCTTCTGATTTTTCTTCTTCCTTTAGCTTTAACCGCAGTTGCTTTGGCTCGATATTTAATTGGTATCCAAGGATTAAATTTCTTTGCGCCAATTATTATGGCTGTGGCTTTCCTACCAATTGGTATTATTCCTGGGTTGATTTTATTTTTAGTAATTCTTTTAATTGAAATTTTAGTAATTTTAATTTTACGACGTTTAAAAATTCATTTTGTCGCTAAAATGGCTTTAGTTTTATTGTTTGTTTCTTTGGTTTTTTTACTCCTCTTATTTTTAATATCAAGCCTCAATCTATCTTCTTTGTTTAATTCTTCTTTAATTTCGATTCTGGTTTTAATTCTTATCGGGGAGAATTTGGCTGAAGTTCAATTAAGAAAAGCCCCTAAAAAAGCTTTTCGGGCTGTTTTAGAAACTTTAATTTTAGCTTTTTTGGCTTTTGCTGTTTTAAACTCAATAACCTTGAGAAAAATGATGCTCATTTTTCCGGAAATGATGATAGTTCTGATTGCTATTCTTGATATTTGGATAGGGCATTTTACCGGTTTACGACTCTTGGAATATCGTCGTTTCCATAAATTACTGAAAAAATGATTGTTTCTTCTGTTAATCTTTTAGGCCTTAATGCTCGAAATCGTCTTTTTTTATCAACAAATAAAAAAGAGGGACGTCGGATAGCTGATTCTAAACTTTTAACCAAAAGAGTTTTAATAAGGAATCACTTGGCCACACCAGCTATTTTGGCTGTTTTCAGAAATCCGAAAGATATTATGAATTTTTCTTGGGAAACTTTACCTGATAACTTTGTGCTTAAACCTTCCAAGGGTTTTGGCGGGCAGGGAGTAATGATTATTAAAAAGAAAGCTAAGTGGGCAGGGGAATGGTATTTAATGGATGGCTCTATTATCACAGTTCAAGCCCTGCGTTTTCATGCCTTGGAAATTTTATCTGGGCGTTTTAGCCTTCATAATAGTTCTGATATTGCTTTTATTGAAGAGCGAATTAAAATCCAAAAAATCTTTGCTAAATATGTTTGGCATGGAGTTCCTGATATTCGAGTAGTGGTTTTTAATAAGGTGCCAGTAGCTGCTATGTTACGTTTGCCAACTCGAGAATCACAAGGCAAGTCTAATCTTCATCAAGGAGCCATTGGAGTGGGGATAGATTTGGCAACAGGAATTACTACTCATGGTTTCTTAGATGGTCATTTTATCAAATATATTCCAGAGACAAAGAGGAAGATAAATGGGTTAAAAATACCAAATTGGAGTAAAATTTTACTTCTAGCAGTGCAAACACAAGAAGTAACCCCCTCATTGGGTTATTTAGGGGTTGATATTGTCTTGGATAAAAATCGAGGCCCGATGATTTTAGAATTAAACGCTCGGCCTGGTTTAGAAATTCAAAATGCTAATTTAACAGCATTGAAAAAAAGACTTGAAAGAATCGAGGGTTTGGAAATTAAAGATGCCGAACATGGAGTAAGGATTGCCAAGGCTTTGTTTGCTTCTCGTTTTGCCGATCAAGTAATGGCAAAAGAAGGCATTAAAACTATTAAAATTTGGGAAAAAGTCAAAATCGTATCTGTTGATAAACAAAAGGTAGAAATAGAAGCCAAGATTGATACTGGTGCTTGGAAAACGTCTATTGATAAAGATTTGGCTGAACGTTTGGGAATTCTTAAGAGTAGTAATATTTTATGGACAAAGATTTACAAAAGTTCCTTGGGTGAAGAAAAAAGACAAGTAATTAATTTGACTTTTTATCTGGCTGGTAGAAAAATAGAAACGATCGCTAATATTGCTAGTCGGAAAAATTTACGAACCCCTTTGATTATTGGGCGTCGAGATTTGGAAGGTTTTTTAATTAAACCAGAAAGAAACTAATAATGAAAAAGTTTTTAATTTTAGTTGATAAAATCGGTCCTAAAAAAGAAATGTTTGCCGAACATATTGCTAAAAATTTAGACAAAGAGGATAAATTAGTTTTGGCAAGATTTTCCGATTTGGTTTTAGTCCATAAAGAGGGGAAGATAGAAATTTTTCTTGATGAAACAGAATATAAACTTCGTGATTTTAATCTAGTTTACTTTCGTCGGGCCGGAAATCTTTTTCTTTCCTTAGCTGGAACTTTAGGTGTTTACCTTGATAACTTAAAAATCCCTTTTTTTGATACTTGCTTTAAAAATCTTGGGGCAGCAGGCGATAAATTGACTTCTTATGTTAAATTATCATTGGCTGGTTTGCCTACTATTCCAGGTTATTTTTGTTGGCATACCAGGATTGAAGAGAAAAAAAATGAGATTATAGAGAGATTAGGATTGCCTTTGGTGGCCAAACAGCTTTCTTCACAAAGAGGAAAAGGAGTTTTTCTAATTAAAAAAGTTGATGATTTTAAGATTTTGGCTGAAAATTTTCCTGAGGGAGAATTTTTGTTTCAAAATTTTTGTCAAGGTCAGGATGAATACCGAATTTTAGTCTTAAAAGAAGAAATTGGTTCTTTTGAGAAAAAAATTAAAAAAGCAGGAGAATTTAGGGCCAATTTGGCTTTAGGAGCTGATGAAGAGTATGTAGATGCAGAGAAAATGCCGAGAGAGATGAAGGAAATTGCCATTAAAGCGGCTAAGGTTTTAGATATTCAGATAGCCGGCGTAGATATTTTAGTTGATACCCAGGGCAAAAGATGGCTTTTAGAGGCTAACCGCGGCCCAGGATTAACCTATGACTTACAGGTTTCTCCAGAATTAGATAGCTTGGCTTCTTTTTTTACCCGAGAACTAAAGAGGACTGATGATAAATAAGCAAACTTTGTCACCTCGTAATAAAATTGGGCTTTGTTTTTCTAAAGAATTTATCGGTGAAGAACCGCTTAGTCATATTGGCAGAAAGCTACCTGTTTATATCCGTTTTTTAAATTTATGTCAAAAACAAAACTGGGAAGTCTATGTTTTAACCCGTAAAACCTATCAAGGGAAGGGAATTTTTCAAGGCGGTTGGTTGTTCGAAAAGAATAAGTTTAAACCCGTTCAGAAAGAAATTAAGATTGATTTAGTTTATGACCGGACAGCTGGGGTAAAGTTTCCCATCCCTAATGATGAATTAATAGTTGTTAACCAGCTTAACTTTAAGAAGTTGTGTTGGGATAAGTGGAGGGCTTACCAAAAAGTTGGCGATTTTATGCCTAAGACAGTTTGGGTAGGAGAAGGAAAAGAGATATCAGCAGTTTTAAGTCAGATAAAAACTGAATGGATTGTTCTTAAACCATTTAATGGTTTAAAGGGTTTGGGTATTTTTATTGGACCAAAAAAAGAAGCCCTAAAATTTTGTTTTCCTAAACAGTTTAAGAAATATATTGCTCAAGAATTTGTAGATACTGCTAATGGTATTCCTCAAATAGTAAAAGGATTACATGATTTACGGATAGTGATTATTAATGGTCAGCCAGTTTGGAGTCATGTTAGGGTTCCACCTAAAGGGGGTTTTAAGTCAAATGCTGCAGGTGGGGGGGTATTGAAAGAAGTTAATTATGAACTAGTCCCTAGGTCGATTAGAAAAATTGTAGCTGAGATAAGCCCAAGATTTTATAGAGAATACTATAATCCTGTTTTCAGCTTGGATTTTGGCTTGGATGGAAATGGCAAACCTTGGCTTTTTGAGATTAATGATCAGATTGGTTTTCCTTGTTGGGAGATGAAGCAAAGAGATGTTTTTTTGGAAGAATTGGTTAAAAATTTCAAGGAAAAGCTAAAAGAGAGCGAATGAAAAAATCGAAACAAGAAAGAATAGCTGTGGCTATCTCTGGGGGAGTGGATTCGGGAGTTGCCGCGGGTTTATTGGTTAAAGAAGGTTATCAATGTGAAGCTTTTCATTTAAAACTTCTTTTGGATTACCCAGAAGAGTCGATAAAATTTGCTGAAAAAACAGCTAAAAAACTCAAAATTCCTTTTCATCTTGTTGATTTAAGTATTCTTTTCCAAAAAGAAGTAGTTGAGAAATTTGTTGAGGCTTATGCTTCTGGTTTGACCCCTAATCCTTGCATTGCCTGTAACCAGTTAATCAAATTTGGTGAACTTTTTGATTATATCAGAAATTTAGGTTTTGATTATTTAGCAACTGGACACTACGTCCGGTTGAAAAAAGATCAAGAAGGATCCCATCTTTTAAGAGGGAAGGACAAAATTAAAGATCAATCTTATTTTCTTTATCGCCTAAAACAAAAGCAGCTGTCTCATATTTTATTCCCCGTGGGAAAATATCAAAAGAGAGAAGTGATAACGATGGCTAAAAAATGGGGGTTGCCTGTGGCTAAACGACCAGAATCGCAAGAAATCTGTTTTCTAAAAGGAAAAGATTATCGAACTTTTCTTAAAGAAAATTGTGATTCTTTGTCACAGGGAGATGTTGTTAATATAAAGGGTCAGGTTATTGGGAAACATTACGGTTTACCCTTATACACTGTTGGCCAGAGGCATGGTTTTTCTTTAAGCTCAGAAATTCAAACCCCAATCTTGCCTCCTTATTATGTTATTGGTAAAAATCTTAAGAAAAACCAGTTAGTTGTAGGCTTTGGTCAAGAAACAGAAAAAAAAGAATTTAAAATCAAAGATTCAAATTGGTTGGTTACTGATTATCAAAAACAGTTTTCAAAGCTAAATCTAAAAGTTAGAATTAGGCATCAAGGGGAATTTTTAAGCTGTCAATTAATAGGAAATAAAGTTATTTTAAAAAGGGCTGAAAGAGGAATTACTCCAGGTCAGTCAGCCGTTTTTTACCAAAAAGAAGAAGTTTTGGGTGGCGGTTTTATTGTTGGTTGATGATTGACAACTAAAGAGAAAAATGATTAAATATTTCCAGATATGACTTAGAAACTTTGTCAAGTGAGAAGTTTTGGGTTTAACCCCGCGCTTGGCGGGGCTTTTTAATTTTATCTTGTTCTTTGACAATCAAAAAGTGGTAGGAATTTTTTTGAGAATTTGATCCTGGTTCAGGATAAACGCTAGCGGTGCGCCTTAAGCATGCAAATCGAGCGGGGTTCGCAAGAACCCAGCGGTGGACGGGTGAGTAACACGTAGGAATCTACCCTTGGGTGGGGAATAGCTTTCCGAAAGGAAAGGTAATACCGCATATCTTCGTAAGAAGAAAGGGCTTAACTGCCCGCCGAAGGAGGAGCCTGCGCCCTATCAGCTTGTTGGTGAGGTAATGGCTTACCAAGGCTTTGACGGGTAGCTGGACTGAGAGGTTGGTCAGCCACAATGCTACTGAGATACGGAGCATACATCTACGGATGGCAGCAACTGGGAATCATGCGCAATGGGCGAAAGCCTGACGCTGCGACACCGCGTGGAGGATGAAGGTTTTCGGATCGTAAACTCCTTTTTTCTAACTATCATGGTTAGTAGAATAAACACCTGCAAACTACGTGCCAGAAGCCTCGGTAATACGTAGGGTGTAAGCGTTATCCGGATTTATTGGGCGTAAAGAGTTTCGTAGGCGATTGATTAAGTTTTTGGTTAAAGCCCAAAGCTCAACTTTGGATATGCCAAAAAAACTAATCGAATAGAGAGTTTCAGAGGATGCTGGAACACTTGGTGTAGGGGTGAAATCCGTTGATATCAAGTGGAATACCAAGGGCGAAGGCGAGCATCTGGGGAACTTCTGACGCTGATGAACGAAAGCTAGGGGAGCAAATGGGATTAGAGACCCCAGTAGTCCTAGCTGTAAACAATCCTCGCTAGATTTCTTTAACATTCGTTAAATGAGTCGTAAGTTAACACGTTAAGCGAGGCGCCTGGGGAGTACGGCCGCAAGGCTAAAACTCAAAGGAATTGACGGGAACCCGCACAACCAGTGGAGCATGTGGTTTAATTCGATACGAAGCGAAGAACCTTACCTGGGTTTGACATCCAAGCGTTCTATTTCTGGGAAACCGGAGAAATCCGTAAGGAGGCTTGGACAGCTGCTGCATGGCTGTCGTCAGCTCGTGCCGTGAGGTGTTCCTTTAAGTAGGGTAACGAGCGCAACCCCTATTTTATGTTAAATATTCATAAAAGACTGCCTGTTTTTTAAACAGGAGGAAGGAGGGGATGACGTCAAGTCAGCACGGCGCTTATGTCCAGGGCAACACACATCCTACAATGGCGAAAAACAATGGGCAGCCAAGCCGTAAGGCGGAGCTAATCCCTGAAATTTCGTCTCAGTTCGGATTGTGGGCTGAAATTCGCCCACATGAAGTTGGAATTGGTAGTAATCGCGGATCAGAAGGCCGCGGTGAATACGTTCTCGGGTTTTGTACACACCGCCTATTTTATTTAATAAAAAAAGCGCGCGTGGCAGTATTTATCACTAGTAGGTTAAAATCCTACTTATGTTCAAAAGCATAATAGCCAAAAAAAGAATTCATTTTTATGAATCGACAGTCATAGTTTCGTAAGATCTATGGCGGAGGGTCTGAGGCAAAAAGCAGCCAATATTTTAACAATCTCAACGACTCCTGCTGGGCGGTCAGAAGGAAGTTGTTTTTAAAAGATTAATTGGATGTTTGGAAAAGTGATATTTATAACCCACGGAGATCCTATTAAGGTGAGGATTATTGCTTAATAGGAAGTCAGCAGATTCATAGTAGGTATTGACAGGGATTTATTTTCAATCTAAACTGGAATAAATACCCGAAGAAATACCGAAGGAATCTACGAAATGGTTAATGCAAGCTATGTTGTTGGTTTAACTGATGGAGAAGGTTGTTTTTTAGTTCAAATCAGAAATGATTGCCGGATTATTCTAAGATATTTTATTACCCAACGTTTTGATAATAAAAAACTTTTAGATAAAGTTTGCCAGTTTTTCAAAATTGGTTATGTTTATAGAAAATTTCAAGGCAATGATCGAACAAAAATGACTTTCGTTTACGAAGTAACGAAGCAAGATGATATTCAAGAAGTGATTATTCCTTTTTTTAAGAAATATCATTTACAGGGTGTTAAAAGAAAATCTTTCACAAACTTTACTCAAATAGCAAAAATTGTAAAGAATCGCCAAGATATTCGTAAACTAACTAAAAGTGAACTAAATAAAGTTTGGCATTTAAAGCTTACGATGAATACTCTTCATAATAAGCCAAGAAACATTTCGGCTCGCCCGGTGCGGGAAATCCGCTCGCCGGGTGGGAACGGGAAATAACCTCAAATTATCCCAATCCGTCAAGTGAGCAGAGTCGGTGGCACCCGAAACCTTCTTTTTGAGGGCTAAGGTGAAATCGGTAATGAGCACTAAGTCGTCCTATCAGAGATAAGTGCGACCTACACTAGTAATGGTGTAGATAAATTTAACTGTATCGGTGAAGTCCTACTTGATTTTCGGTTAATCTTCGGGTTAACTTAGAATTAAGGGAGAATACCGAGGGAAGTCGTAATTGACCCCGTAGAGACTACACGTTGACGCCTTAAAAAATGACAAAAGCATATTTGCTTGGTGCATTACACGATGGTACCGTAAGGAAACTTACTTATCGCATCGTCCAAAAAGACAAAAAATATATAGAATTTCTTGTTAAAGGAGTTCGAAGTCTTGGGCAAAAAGCCTGGATGTATCAAGAGGGGAAAACAAGACAACTACATGTTGTTGAATTTTCAAAATCCTTCTTGAAAGATTTTGTTATTGAATCAATTCAAGACAAGATTGATTACATCCGAGGATATTTTGATGCGGAAGGTGGAGTTTCCAGAAATCCAAAAGTTCGCTATTATATTTATTTTGCCCAAAAAAATCTTAAAGATTTAAAGCAATTAAGAATATTTTTAGAGGAACTTGGAATTAAGTGCGGAACTATTGGTAATCCAAGCAAAAAAGTAGACCCAAATTATTGGCGCTTTTTTGTAAGAGCACAATCTTATAAAAATTTTGTCCAAATAATTGGGAGTTGGCATTCTGTTAAAAGTCATTTTTTAAGGATGAAGATATAGTCCATGCCCCTAGTAATAGTGGGAAGAACATGAACAAGGTATCCGTTCTGGAAGGAGCGGATGGATCACCTCCTTTCTGGAGTGATTTACGGTCTTGGTTTTAAACCAAGAAAATAACACCCAAGTTTTATTGAATTTCTTGTTAAAAAAATCAACTTTCCTACCACTTTTTGGTTGTCAAAAAAGAAAAGCCTCCTTTAAAGGAGGCTTTTTATTACCTAAATTTGATAAAATGAAAAGATGAAAAAAATCAACGTGGCGATTATTCTTTCGGCTGGGCAGGGTTCACGCTTTAAAAAAAATCATTATAATTCCCTTAAACAATTAGTTAAGATTGCGGGCAAAACATTGCTTGAACATATCCTTGAAAGATTTGAGAAACATAAAAAGATAGATGAAATAATTTTAGTGGTTAGTGAACAAAGTCGAAAAGCTCAAGAAGAAATTGTTAAGAAAAATCATTTTAAAAAAGTCAAAAAGATTATTTTAGGAGGAATAACCAGGCAAGAATCTTCAAAAAACGGTGTTTTTGCCTGTGACTTCAAAAAAATCGGCAAGATTTTAATTCATGATGCCACCAGGCCATTTCTTTCCGAGGGAATAATCAATAAAATCATCAGAGGTTTGGATAGCTATAAAACAGTGACTGTGGGTATTCCGCTGGTTGATACCCTTTTAAAGATTAATCAAAAAAACTTGATTGTGGAAATTCCCCAAAGAAATCATTTTCGGCGTGAACAAACACCTCAAGGGTTTGAGCCACAAATCATTAAAAAAGCTCACGAATTAGCGATAAAAGAAAATTTTAAGGAAGCAACAGACGATTGTGGTCTAGTTAAAAAATATGGTTTAAGCAAAATTTTGGTTATTCCCGGAGAAGAAGAGAATCTCAAAATTACTTACCCTCTTGATTTATATCTGGCCAAGAAATTACTCCAAATAAAAAATGGCAAGAAACTTAAATAGATTTTAGAGGTGAAGCGCCGATTTTCTCAAATAAGAGTATCTTTGTTGAGAAACTTTAATTACTTTTTCCCGACTTTGGTTTTTTGATTGAGGTAAGGGTAAAGTGTAAGCAAAAAATGGCCTGGAGGTTAAATTATCAATAGCCAATTTTAGGACAATTTGGAAATTGGAAAGTCCAACTAAATCCTTTTGACTAAAGACTTCGCCAAACTCTTTTTCTAAGATAAAAGCATCTTCGGCGCCGATAATAAAAGACATGAGTGTACCGGCATTACCGAAAATGGCTTTTTGGACCGGTTCAACGATCTGAGCCATGTACTGATTAGCCAGGCATAGATTTAGACGATATTTTCTGGCTTCAGATAAGATCTTAATAAACGATTCTGTAGCAAAGTTTTGAAACTCATCTACATAAAGATAGAAATCTTTTCTCTGGGCTTCAGGAATATTGACTCGATTCATAGCTGCCAGTTGTATTTTGCTAATAATCATTGCTCCTAGAAGGGCGGCATTATCTTCTCCTAATTTACCTTGGGAAAGATTAAGAATCAGAATTTTTCCTTCGTTCATAATTTTTTCCAGATCAATAGTTGATTTTGGTTGACCGATAATAGCTCTAATGGAAGGCGAAGAAACAAACTGCCCGACTTTATTTAAAATCGGGGAAATAGCTTCTTGCTGAAGTCGGTCCGGCATTTTTTCAAATTCATTTATCCAGAAATTTTGCAAGACTGGATCATTTAAGTGTTCAACTATCTGACGACGAAAATTCTTTTCCGTTAAAATACGGGGGATATCAACCAAAGTGCTGCCTGGTGTTTGGGCTAAAGTCAGCAAAACATTTCTTAAGATATGTTCTAATCTTGGCCCCCAGGAAAAAGCGTAAAGCTTATAAAAAATGGAAATAATACCAGAAGTGATTAATTCTGCTTGGGCTGGGTCTTTAACCTCCAAGATATTTAGAGAAAAAGGATGTTCTCGATCTGAAGGATCCAAATAACAGACTTCATTGATACGATGCGAGGGAATATAATCTAGTAGAATTTCTGACAAATCACCATGAGGATCAATAACTGCTAGGCCATGTTTTTTCTTCATATCATCAATAGCCATATTAGCAATTAGCGTTGATTTTCCGGTGCCAGTTTTTCCGATAATATACATATGGCGTCGTCGATCATTCTGTTTAATACCAAAGTTAACCATACGGTTTTTGAACTCGGTTTTGGCAAAGAAGTTAATTTCTTGTTTTTGCTCTTCATTTAGATTTATGGCTGCTGGTAAGTTTTCCGGAGCTTCAGTAATGACCTGTCGTCCCCAACTAATATTAGGAATTTTTGTTTGTGTACTAGGCAAATGCCATAAACTGGCTGTTTCGGAAACAGTTAAAATTTGAAATTTAGGAATGAATTGTGGTAAACGATTAAAAATAGCCTGTCTAAATTTTTCTTTTTTTAGTATTGGGGCTTTTTGAAAAACTAAGCTATTCCCGTCGCCTCTGCTGAAAATAGCAAAACCTCCAGCTAAAGATTTTAAAAGACCAACATTAGAAGCCATAATTTTTATACCGACTTTAAGGCCGTCTTCCTGAATTTTTTGGCGGATAAGAGCTTCTCCTGACAGTGGTTTTCTTTCTGTTTGATTAATTTTAATGCCGGCTTCAACCACGCTTTGTGCTTTCCTTTGCCAACCTGAAGGGGCTTTTTGGATAATTAGCTGAACTAAAGTTTTATCTTCTTCCTTACCTTTGGACATAATAGCCAAAAGATTAGCTAAGGGATCAGTGTCTGTAAAATCTTTAAAGTTTTTGAGGGGATAGAAATAGCTGTTGTTTAGAACCATTTGTCCAGAGAGTAAATTACTCGTTGACCAAGAAGGGAAGTAATCTGATATGTGATTAAGAATAGCCAAAGGATAAGAAGCTAAAATTTGGCTTTCAAAATAAGAGACAAATGACTCGTTAATAACAGCGCAAAAGTGAATTTGTTGACGGTCACAAATAATTTCTAAAGCTAAAGACTCACCTGATTTACCTTTAATTTTTTCAAAGAAGGAAGGTGAAGAAAGAATACGGGTAAAACCTGAAAATAAAGGCAACGCCGATTCGACATTGTACTCGTTTTCTCGTGGGACTTTGATTTCAAAAATGATTTTCTGGTTCATGCTTCCTGATTTTATTATAGCAGATTTTTTTGTTTAAAAAGAGATGGAATTTTGCCTAGATTTTGACTTCATTCTGTGTTAAAATTTCCTTGTTCGGGCGATTGGTTCAGTGGTAGAACGCTTCTCTGATAAAGAAGAGGTCCATGGTTCGATTCCATGATCGCCCACCAGTTATTGACAATCTATCGAAGGATTGTTAAAATGATTTTGTTGCAAGACAGCTTTTTATGATAATTCAAACACAATCCTTAATTGATAGAGATCTTTTTTGGTGTGGAACCTAGGATTGATTGGAAGCTCTTTAAAGTAAGCTGGCTTAGCCAGCTTTTTTAGTTTTAGGCAATTTTACGGGCCTGTAGTTCAGTTGGCAGAACACCTCGTTTGCAACGAGAAGGTCAGCGGTTCGAACCCGCTCGGGTCCACTAGCTCCTTAAAAAGTGAATAGAATTCCTATTAATTAAAAGCTACTTTTACTAAAGCAGACAACGGATGTCTTGGCTGTTTGAGCCGATGAAGGACGTTGCCGTCAACGAAAAACGTCGGGGAGGTGACAAGCAACCTCTGATCCGGCGGTGTCCGAATGGGGGAACCCCCTCTTTTGAGGATTCTGTACCGTTTGGTATGGGAAGGGAACCATCCGAACTGAAACATCTCAGTAGGGTGAGGAAAAGAAATCCCGCGAAGCGGGAGATTCCGTCAGTAGCGGTGAGCGAAAGCGGAGAAGCCTAAACCCAGGTTTACCTGGGGGTTGCGGGGCAAAAAACATGGGATTGGTTAAGGATAGAAGAAGACCTTGGAATAGGTCGCCGAAGAAAGTGAAAGTCTTGTATTCAAAATCCAAGACCACCCTATTTTGTACCCAAGTACCACGGGACAAGATTATCTTGTGGGAATCTAGCCAATCACAGGCTAAGGCTAAATACTCAAATAGACCGATAGTGTACTAGTACCGTGAGGGAAAGATGAAAAGTCCCTATGAAAGGGAGTGAAATAGAACCTGAAATTGTCTGCTAACAAACAGAGAGAGTCCCGACTTTGTCGAGGATAATCTCGTGCCTATTGAAGAATGAACCGGTGAGTGTTTGGAAACCGCTTAGTCTAACCAAGTTAAACTTGGGGAGGCACAGCGAAAGCGAGTCTTAACAGGGCGCTTTTGCGGTTTTCAGATGACCCGAAACCGGGTGAGCTAACCATGAGCAGGGTGAACTCCGATTAATATCGTGAGGGAGGCCCGCACCAGTGTCTGGTTCAAAAGGCTTGGATGACTTGTGGTTAGGGGTAATATGCTAAACGAACCCGGAGATAGCTGGTTCTCCCCGAAATATATAGAGGTATAGCGTTCATCAAAATTTGCACTGGGGTAGAGCACTGAATGGGCTTGGGGCGGTAACGTCTCGTGTTCAATCAAACTCCGAATACAGTGTCAATCTGATGGGCAGTCAGTCTTGCCGGGCTAAGCTGGTGAGACAAAAGGGAAACAGCCCAGACTCTCATCTAAGGTCTCTAATTTTACTTAAGTGTTTTAAGGAAGTGAGATTACTAAAACACCCAGGAGGTTGGCTTAGAAGCAGCCATCCTTTAAAGAAAGCGTAACAGCTCACTGGACGAGGAATCTTGCGCCGCAAATTCAGGAGGCTAAAGTAAATACCGAAGATAGAGATACGATTAATCGTATGGTAGGGGAGCGTCGATACGGCAGTGAAGCTTAATTGTAAAGTTGGGTGGAGCTGTATCGAGCGAGAATGCCGGTATGAGTAGCGAAAGGCCGATGAGAATTCGGCCCGCCGAATGTCCAAGGTTTCCCACGTAATGTTCGTCAGCGTGGGGTTAGTCGGTCCTAAGGCAAGCCCCGATTTTAGATCGGGGGTAGTCGATGGATAGCAGGTTTATATTCCTGTACCTTAACTGGATCATTATCAGCTAGGGAGTGACGGAATTTGATAAGCAAAGTGTTTTATTGATTTAGCATTTGAGCAACAAGTCAGTTCTGATTGGAAAATCCGTTGGAATGACGATAAGTTGAATGAAAAGTCTTCTGGTGACAGAGGGCAATTTTGCTGATTTAAGTTTCCAAGAAAAGCTTCGTAGCGAGAGTCAGTTAAGACCGTACCGAAAACCGACACTGGTGGACTGGACGAGTAGTCTAAGGCGAACGGGAGAAGGGAGTTTAAGGAACTCGGCAAAAAATCTGGACGTAACATTTGGAGATGTCCTACCTCCTTTTGGAGGTCACAGCAAAAGAGTGCTTACCGACTGTTTAACTAAAACACAGGTCTCTGCAAAGGCGTAAGCCAAAGTATAGGGGCTGAGGCCTGCCCAGTGCCGGAAGGTTAAGGGGAGCCACTTGTGGTGAACTGAAGCCCCGGTAAACGGCAGCAGTAACTATGAAAGATTGTAGTTGTAAAAGTCGACCATATGCTGGAACATCCGTGCCGTCGTTTAGAAAAACGAACGGTTGAAGTATCTGACGCTACCATGATAAAATGGTGACAATGCGATCAGTGCGGAAAATCAGCAGGAAAGGCTTAAAGAGAGAAGAATTGGGATTTTTTTTGGCTGGGTTTGTTGAAGGAGAAGGAAGTTTTAATATTTCGTTAAGAAAAAAGCCTGATTATAAAGTTAATTGGCAGGTGGTTTTAAGTTTTAATGTTTCTCAAAAAGACCCAACAATTCTTTTTTTATTAAAGAAAGAATTAGGTTGTGGAATTATTAAAATTCGTAAACGAGATAATCTTTTTTCTTATGATGTAACAAATCCTAGAGATATAATTCGAAAGGTAATTCCTTATTTTCAAAAATTTCCAATGTATTCAAAGTCGAAAAAAGCTAATTTTAGAATTTTTTCTAAAGTTGCTAGACTTATGCTTACAGGAAATCATAAGAATAAGCGTGGGTTAAAGAAAATTCTTAAGTTTAGAGAATTGATTAATAAAGGCGAGGGAAGAACACGCAAATATGGAATTAAAGACGTTTTTCCTCTTTAAGAATCCTCAGAGACTATACGTCGACCTCTTAATTAAATTTAAGAGATGATATAGTCCGATCTCATGAGCGATCATGAGACTCCGTATCCAATCGGAGTCCGCCAGCTGGTGGATAACAAAATGAACTGTTCTACGGTAGAAATTCGCGCTGCTGTAGTAAAATTTGACTATATGCTGGAAAATCCTAAGTATCTGACAGTACCAATTTGGTGAAAATCTGTTCAGTGGGGACAATCAGCAGGAAAGACTTGAAATAAAATTTTCAAGAATCCTCAGACACTAATACGTCAAATCCCGATCACAAGGTCGTGGAAAGATAGAGTGCGATCTGTATGGAGACATACAGTTGATAACTAGGTGACTAGTTATGTAAAAACACTATAAGCGAAGTTCCTTGTCGTGTAAGTTACGACCCGCATGAAAGGTGTAACGAGTAAGCAACTGTCTTGAACTCTCCCCCGGCGAAATTGAAATGGCCGTGAAGATGCGGCCTACTTACTGCAGGACAAAAAGACCCCGTGGAGCTTTACTACAGCTTGACATTGAAAAGCCTAAATAAACTGTTGAGAATAGGTGGAAGTCTTCGGACGCCAGTGAAATACCACTCTTTTGTTTATGTTTTTCTCACTAAAGTATGCTGGAAGCGCATATTAGGACAGTGTCTGGTGGGTAGTTTGACTGGGGCAGTCGCTTGCTCAAGAGTAATGCAAGCGTACAAAGGTCGGCTTAGCGCGGATGGAAATCGCGCTGGACGTATAAAGGCAAAAGCCGGCTTGACTGTGAGACTGACGGGTCGAGCAGGAACGAAAGTTGGTCTTAGTGATCCCCCGTCCAACTGTGATGGTTGGCGGGGCTTAACGGATAAAAGCTACCCCGGGGATAACAGGTTAGTCGCGCCCGAGAGTCCATATCGACGGCGCGGTTCGACACCTCAACATATCGGGGTGTTTACGCAGAAATGTGTGATAAGAATTTGGCTTATAACGGTGAAGCCCTAATTGACTTTTCGGGTTAACTTTGGTTAATCTAGAAGTTAAAGGGTAATATCGTGGGAAGTCTAACTCAAGTGCAAAAATCTGTCATTGTAGGTTCTATTTTAGGTGATGGCTATTTAAGAATTGTACCAGGAAGGAAGAATGCCTTATTAGAAATTAACAGTTCTTTTGCCCAGAAAGAATATGTTAATTGGAAGTGTAATCATCTGAGAGATTTTGTAAGAAGTTTACCAAAATCCAGAAAAGGAAAAGGCGTAAGAATTTCTTATAGATTTAATACGCGATGCCATCCAGAACTAACAGAACTATATTTTCATTTTTATAAAGATAAAAAGAAAATAATTCCAGAAGATTTAAATTTGGATAAATTGACATTAGCAGTGTGGTTTATGGATGATGGTTCTAAAACCTATAATGCCTTATATTTTAATACTCAACAATTTGATTTAAAGTCACAAAAGAAGTTGCAAGATATATTGTTTAATCAATGGCAGATAAAAACAACTCTTAATAAAGATAAAATTTATTATCGTATTAGAGTAAAAACAGAAAGTACACCTAGGTTCAAGAAAATAGTAAAGCCTTATGTATTAAATTTATTTAGTTATAAACTTGAGCAATGACCCCGTAGAGACTTCTTCCATATTTGGAAGGGATAGCAATCAATCTTTTTGAGAAATTTAAGGTTGCTATAATACGCCAAACCCCTAACTTTGACACAGTCAGAGAAGGATGAAGATATAGTCCATACTATTAGAAATAATAGAGAAATATACGATGTCGGCTCAGCGTATCCTGGGGCTGAAAAAGGTCCCAAGGGTCAACAACTGGCCCTTACTGGCTTATATCGGTGAAACCCTACTTGACATTCGGGTAATCTTCGGATTATCTTAAAGTTAAGGGGTAATACCGAGGGAAGCTGAGGAAGTTTTATAAACTTCCTTTAGCCCTGTAACGACTGATTCCCTTTTAAAAAGGGATGAGATAGGTATTTTTTGATATTTTTGTCAAAAATCTATAATACTTATCAGACGCCAGTCCTCGCCTAAATATTTAATTTTTGGCGGGGAAGATATAGTCTACAACTTTAGTAATAAAGAAGAAAATTGTGTGGTCTGTTCGCCCATTAAAACGCTACGTGAGCTGGGTTCAGAACGTCGTAAGACAGTAAAATTGACCGTTGCTGTCTATAAACCTGACTATATGCTGGAAACTCCGAGTATCCTACACTACTTGACGAAATAAATATGTAGAGTTAACATAACTCTATGTTAAGTAAAAATGTGTTAGGCGCGGACAATCAGCAGGTAAGGAAGAAAGTTTCGAGTGAATATCTAGCTGGTTTTGTTGATGGAGAAGGATGTTTTTATGTAGGATTTGGCAAAAGGAATGATCTGCCACTTGGTTGGCAGGTTATAACAGAATTTCATGTTAGCCAAAATCCAGGAGGGATTAATGTTTTAGAAGTTTTAAAAGAAAGACTTGATTGTGGTTATATAAAACCAAATCATGCCAAGAATCCGAAAGATAATTCTTGGGTTTTAGTTGTAAAAAATAGAGAAGATTTAGTAAAAAGAGTAATTCCCTTTTTTAAAAAATATTCTTTTCATTCTCAAAAAAGGCAAGAATTTATTATTTTTAGTCAAGTAATTAATCTAATTAATAAAAAGAAACATTTAAATAAAAAAGGTTTTTTAGAAATTGTTAGATTAGTTTTTAGCCTTCCAAGGCTTAGTAATAAAAGGTATTCAGAAAAGAAAATTATTTCTTCTTGCAACCTCAGAGACTATACGTCAGGCTCCGATTGTTAAGATCGGGAGAAGATATAGTCCGAACTGCATGGCGACATGCAGAATATGATAGAAATATCATATCGTTCATAGAGTTAATTTATGAAAAGTAACATAATTGTCGGTCTCTATCCGCAGTAAGCGCAGGATATTTGAGGGAATCTGCCGGTAGTACGAGAGGACTCCGGTGGGGGAATCCCTGGTGTGCCAGTTGTTTCTATCAAGAGCAACGCTGGGTAGCTATATTCCTAGTGGATAACTGCTGAAAGCATCTTAAGCGGGAAACCGCTCTCAAGATAAAATATCCAAGTGTGTTTACACACTGAAGATCACCCGTAGACTACGGGTTTAATAGGCTGGAGGTGTAAGTGGAGTAATTCATTTAGCTAACCAGTACTAATCGATCGACTAAAGTAGTTTTTGATTTTAATAGGAATTTCTGTTCACTTTTTAGGGAGTTTATTATCCCGGTGATTGGAGCGCCGTCGAACTACCCCTTCCCATTCCGAACAGGGTCGTCAAAGGCGGCAGCGGGGACGATAGTTGTTTCGAAAGAAACTGCGAAAATACCTCATCGCCGGGGTTTTTGGTTTTTAAACAAATTTTCCTCCTTGTGAGTAAAATCTTTTTAGATTATAATTTTGTTATCAAATTAATTGAAAGTGAGGTAATAGTGAGTGGTCAAATCAGAAAAGAACGAGAAAAAAACGACTAAAAAAGCTTCAAAGAAAGCTTCACGTTCCGTGTCTCCTAAAATTTCTAAAAATCCCCAAAGTATGGATGAATTGTTAAAAGGTTACTCTTGGCATGGGTTTAAAAAAGGAGAGATTGTTGAAGGGGTTATTACAGAAAAGAACAACAAAGCTGTTTGGGTTGATATTGGGGGTAAAACTGATGGGCTTATCTTAACAAAAGAACTTAGGGTTGCTAAGGATTTTGTCAGTAGGCTTAAAGTAGGTGACAAGCTTACGGTTTCCGTTTTCCAGTCGGAAAACGAAAATGGTTATCCTTTACTTTCCTTTAGGAAAACTTTGAATAATTTTGTTTGGGGCGGATTTGAAGAAAAATTGAAGACTGGGGAACCAATTAAGGTTAGAGGGAAAGAAATTAATAAAGGCGGTTTGGTTGTTGACGTTAATGGCTTTTTTGGTTTTATTCCTACTTCTTGTTTTGGGGCTAAGGTAGCTGGTAAAGCGAGAGATTTAATTAATAAAACTTTTGAGGCAAAGATAATCGAAGTTGATAAAGAGAAAAATCGTCTTATTTTATCCGAAAAAGAAGTTTCCGATAAAGCTTTACTTAAAGCTCAAAGAGAAGCTTTAGGGAAAATTAAAATTAGTGATGTTTTTGAAGGTGAAATTAGTGGGGTTATGCCTTTTGGGCTTTTTGTCAAGATTAAGATCAACAAAAATTTAGTCGAAGGACTGGTTCATATCTCTGAGATTTCCTGGGAAAAAGTTGACGAGCCAAGTAAATTCTACAAGCAAGGAGA
The DNA here is from genome assembly GCA_964591885.1 of uncultured Gammaproteobacteria bacterium. GTDB lineage: Bacteria > Patescibacteriota > Microgenomatia > PFEM01 > JAPLYW01 > CAZQCJ01. The sequence goes on along the minus strand of CAZQCJ010000046.1, from coordinate 3,361 downwards.
TAAAATCAAAGTAAAAACTTTAACTGTTGATAAAAATACAGGCAAGATTAATTTTTCCCTAAAACAACTTCAAAAAGATCCCTGGTTGGAAATTGAAAAAAACTATCCGGTTGACACCAAGGTTAAGGGGGAAGTTATTCGTTTAGCCCCTTTTGGTGTTTTTGTTGCTTTAGACAAGGGGGTAGAGGCTTTAATTCATATCTCCAAAATTCCGGCAGAGAAAGCTTTAAAAGTTGGTGATAAAGTTGATTGTTTCGTAGAGTCAATTGATAAAGAAGCTCGAAAAATGAGCTTAGGTTTGGTTTTGAAAGAGAAACCCATCGGTTATAAATAAGAACCTGTCTTTGACAGAACCTTGTTTCTCGCTGTTTTTGTGGCTCGAAATAATTATGTCAAAAGCTTTGACCAAATTTGTCTGCCAGCAGTGCGGGATGGAATCACCTAAATGGTTAGGGAAATGTCCAGAATGTGGGGCATGGAACTCTTTTGTTGAAACTGTTATCCCGACAACCAAAAAAGGTTTTTTAATTGAAACATCTTTAATTAATTCCCCGCAAAAACTTTCACAAATTAAGTCAACTGATTTAAAGAGAATTAAAACCGATATTAATGAATTTGATCGTGTTTTAGGTGGGAGTGGCATTGTGCCTGGTTCAGTTGTTTTAGTGACTGGTGAACCAGGAATTGGTAAATCGACTTTAATGTTAGAGTTGGGTGATAAGGTCGGGGCGCTATATATTTCTGGCGAAGAATCACTCCATCAGATTAAATTAAGAGCTGAAAGACTAAAAATCAAAGGGGAAAGACTTCTTTTTCTTTCAGAAACAGATGTTGACGCTATTTTGGAAACAATCAAAAGTTTTAAAGAAAGAGAATTTAAAACTTTAATTATTGATTCTATCCAAACCTTAACAAGTCAAGATTTAACAAGTTCAGCTGGTTCAATCGGACAGGTTAGAGAGTGTGCATCTAAATTACTCAGAATGGCTAAAAAATCCAATGTTGCCGTTTTTTTAATCGGGCATGTAACCAAGCAAGGGATGTTAGCCGGGCCAAAAGTTTTAGAGCATATGGTTGATACGGTTCTTTCTTTAGAGGGAGAAAAATTTGGGGCTTTTCGTCTTTTAAGAACAACAAAAAATCGTTTTGGGGCTACTGATGAGGTAGGTGTTTTTGAAATGACTGATAAAGGCATGCTTGGGATTGAAAATCCTTCAAAGCTTTTCTTGGCTCAAAGACAGAAAAGTGTTCCTGGCTCAGTGATTGTAACGACAATGGAAGGGACGAGGCCAGTTTTAGTGGAAGTCCAAGCTTTAGTAACATCAACTCAACTAGCTATCCCAAGAAGGGTAGCTTCAGGCCTTGATTACAATCGTCTTCAACTGATTGTGGCTGTTTTATCAAAGAGATTAGGTCTACCATTGGGAAGTTTTGATGTTTTAGTTAATGTTGCCGGGGGTCTAAGGGTTGAAGAACCTGCTGCAGATTTAGGAGTTGCCCTAGCCATTTATTCTTCTTTTAAGAATTTAGCTATTGATTCAAAAATGGTTGTTTTTGGTGAGTTGGGTTTACTAGGGGAAATAAGAAATGTTAGCCAGACGAATCAGAGAATTAAAGAAGCCAAAAGATTAGGGTTTACGAGGATTATTGGTCCAGGAAAATACACTTCAATTAATCAAGTAATTAAAATCTTCAAGAATTGATTTTAACTTATCCACAGTTCCTAAGTTTTGTTTAAAAGGGTTAATTTTGAAGCTAAAATATAAAGATAATTTTCTATAGGTTTAGTACTTTTTAATCATAATTTTCTTATAGGCTTGACATTTGAAAAATAATGTGATAAAAACAAAGAGCATTACTATCGCTACAGCAAAGGTACGAATAGCAATGCTCTCTGCAATCCGATTGTTAGGCCAGGACAGGTGATCTAACAATCATCTTGAAAATAACATAGCGTCTAATTTTTGTCAAGAGTTTAGGTACAGTTTCTTGTCTTTTTTGTGCTTCTTGTGGGGGAACGTATGTAGGGCAGGCGTACGTTCTCCCATAAGGAGTATGAGAAGCAAACGAAATACTACTTGACAAGAGGTTTTGTTTTCTGTTTAAATCGAGCCAGAGATTGGTTAAGTGATCCCTCTTTTATTTCCATTAATTTATGGTAGCTAAAAAAAATCTTACTGCAGATGAACTAGTTGGTTCTGTTCCCTTAAAGAAAGAACTTCCTAGAACAGAGTCTGAGAAAAAAGACTTAGAGAAAATTGATTCTGCTTTGCCGCAGAATAATAATTTTGATGGTTTGGTTGACAATCGTGTTATCCCTGACGCTGGAGTTCCAACTCAATACATGGAGGGAATTTTAGATGTTTCACAGGATGGTCATGGTTATTTACGCCCTAATTTTTCGCCTTCGGAAAAAGATGTTTATATTTCTTCTTCTCAAGTCCGCCGTTTTTATCTTCGCCCAGGCGACATGATTGGTGGCCAAGTGAGAGCGCCTAAGGAAAAAGAACGTTACTATGGTCTTTTAAGAGTAGAAAAGGTAAATAATATTGAGATTGAAAAATTGGGTAAAAGACCTAATTTTGATAATTTAACACCGGTTTATCCCAATGAACAAGTTAAGCTTGAAACTGGAAAAGCACCACTTTCGACTCGAATCATTGATTTAATTTCACCGATTGGGCGCGGACAAAGAGGTTTAATTGTCTCTCCGCCTAAGGCTGGTAAAACCTGGCTTTTAAAAGATATTGCCAATGGTATTACAACTAATTACAAGGATATTCATTTAATGGCAGTTTTGGTGGGAGAGAGACCGGAAGAAGTTACTGATATTTCCCGTTCGGTTAAGGGAGAGGTTATTGCTTCTAATTTTGATGAACCACCAGAACATCAAACAAGAGTGGCAGAAATTGCCTTGGAGCGAGCTAAAAGATTAGTGGAAATGGGTAAAAATGTCTTTATCCTTTTGGATTCAATTACTCGTTTGGCTCGTGCTTATAATCTTTCTATTCCTACTTCTGGACGGACTTTAACCGGAGGCTTTGACCCAGCCGCTTTATATCCAGCTAAACATTTTTTAGGAGCTGCTCGCAAGATTGAAAAAGACGGTTCTTTAACGATTATCGGGACAACTTTGGTTGAAACCGGTTCAAAGATGGATGATTTAATTTATGAAGAATTTAAGGGAACTGGTAATATGGAGCTTCATCTAGTCCGTTCTTTGGCTGAGCGTCGTGTTTACCCGGCGATTGATATTCAACGTTCCGGGACTCGTCAGGAAGAGCTTTTGTATGATAAAAAAGATTATGCGAAGATTGTTACCCTGCGTAAAATGGTTGATATGTTAGGGGCTGACGAGCGA
>CAZQCJ010000045.1:0-4811 GCA_964591885.1 uncultured Gammaproteobacteria bacterium | reverse complement strand
CCAGCCAGTATATGCACCCCGAGCAACCCTACTCTCTCGAAAATCCCACGCTACCACGCTAAAGTGCTATTTTGAAAAGCGAGGATTATAACCGTCATTTACCCTCAAAAATCCTATTGTAATTATTTATTTTTCTAAAAAAATAAAGTTAATTAGCCAATCGAAGATGAATAAATCCCTCTATTATGAATATATAAATTTTATCAAACAATCAAATTAGAATCTTTTTTCCAAGCTTCTTTTATGCCATTTTACTGTAATTCCAAAGAAAATGAGGGTAAAACCTAAAATTATGCCCAAATTGATAAAGGGAGAAAATTGACTTATCCCTTGAACCGAATATCTAACCAAATCAGTGTAATAAGTCAGAGGGGAAATAAATGACAAAAATTTAAATTTTCCCATTTCGGTAATGGGAACAAATACCCCGCTGATGAAAATAAGAGGAAATTTAATTAGGGTAGCCAAAAGCATAATATCCGAAGGATTATCCGTCGGCGAAGCGGAAATTAAAGTTCCTAAAGTTGAAAAACAGAAAGCGGCGATTACCATCCCAATGACTAAAGACAGACTGATTATTCCTGGACCCATCAGAATGAGACTAATCAAAAGGACAAAAGAGTTAATAAAAAGACCAAAGATAACTGAAGCGATAATATCGCCCAAAATAATCGCCCAAAGAGAAATCGGGGACGATATCAATCTTTCGAAAGTTTTCATTTTTGTCTCCCAGGGCGCAATTACCGGGGTGATGGCGGAGACCGAAAAGAAAAGAGCCATGCCTAGAAGACCGGGGATCAAAAAATCCAAAGGCATCTCTCTTTTAAAAGAAAACGAAACAAATAAAAAAGCAGGGATGAGTAAACCCTGAATCATAACCGGGCCCCGAAGGTAATAAATAGATAGATCCTTCTTGGTAATAGCAAATGCTCTTTTAAACTGCTCAATCGCTTTCATTGCTTTTTGGTATGAGTTAATTTTATAAATACATCTTCTAGGCTGGGACCTAAAGTTTTTAAAGACATTATTTTGTTGCCAGAATCCTGAGCATACTTAATCAAAGAAGGGATAACCTCTTCGACTGTCTGGCTATATAGCCGAAATTTATCGCCTTCTTTTTTAATCTCAGTCACTCCTTTCATTTTTAATTTTTCTTCGTTGACTGTCTTTTTAAAAGCCACCTCGATTGAGGCAGTGCTTTGAATCGTATTTTTTAGTTTTTCGGGTCGATCGATAGCCACAATTTTTCCGAAGTTCATAATCGCCACTCTATCGCAAAGCAAATTAGCTTCTTCAATATCATGGGTAGTCAGCAAAATTGTAACTCCTTGCTGATTAAACAGACCAATAAGATTCCTTATTAGCCTGACGCTTTCCACATCCAAACCGCCGGTCGGCTCGTCTAAAAAGAGAATTTTAGCCTCATTCATTAGGGCCATAGCTAAAATTAATCTTTGTTTCATTCCTTTTGAAAAAGCTTTTACTTTCTGATTCCTCTTTTCATATAAATGAAACAGTTTCAATAAATCTTCCGCCTTTTTAGTAGCCTTTTCTTTTTTGATTCCATACAGCTCTCCCATAAACAAAAGATTTTTAAGCGCGGAAAGGTCCATATAGGCATTAGCCATTTCGGGGACGATTCCCATTAGCTGTTTTGCGGCTAAGGGATTTTTTTGGAGATTATAGCCGCCAATCCGAACTTCGCCATTTGTCGGTTTTAAAATACCAGTTAGAATTCTAATCGCAGTTGTTTTGCCTGCGCCATTTGGGCCAAGAAGTCCAAATATTTCACCTTCTTTTATTGCAAAAGATATATCGTCCACCGCCATTAGGCCATTAAATTTTTTAGTTAAATTTTTAACCTTTATAATATCCATCATTATTATTATAAATTATAAATTTTATTAGGGTTATTTACCACTTTCATTTTTCTTTTTTTATAGTATAGTATCCCCTTTGTCTCATTTAGCCTTGGAATGGTACACTTAAAAATGCCGAGTTATGAGGACTAAAAGGTGCTAGACCGACCTACTCAGTCAATATATCTAATTTTGATCGGACCCTAACTGGTTTCGAACCATTAGCCTCAAATCTGTTATAATATAAGAATGGATGTCTATTTCAAAAAAGAAATAACTTATCCTTTTGCGGGACAAAAATTTGACTTTGACATAGCTAATACATTATTTTCGACTTTTGATCTCGATCATGGTACTGATATATTAATTCGTGCCATTACTCCGAATAATCCCAAAAGTATATTAGACTTTGGATGTGGGTACGGACCGCTGGGAATAATCTTGGCAAAAAATAATCCACAGGCAGAAGTTGTCATGATTGACCGAGATCTTCTCGCTATACGTTATACCAAATACAACATTGTAAAAAACAATATCACTAATGCGATTGCATTGGGTAGTTTGGGAGTAGAAACAGTAAAAGACAGAACATTTGATTTAATAGTTTCTAATATTCCTGCAAAAATTGGTGACGAAACCATTACCCAAGAATTTATTTTAAATCCATACAAACATCTTAATCCTAATGGCGAATATTGGATTGTGGTTGTAAGTACATTAAATCGTCTTATTCCCCGAGTAGGTCAAAAGTACCATCTAGATATGAAATATATAAGAAAAAGAAAAAGTCACACAGTTTATAAAATAAAGAAATCTGCTAGTAATACTTGAGACATTTTGTACTGTCTTATTTGTCTTCGTTCGACTACGCTCATCACAAGCAGTGTAAATGTTTGTGGTAAAATAAGATGAGTTATAAGGATCGTAAGGGCCTAGACCAACCTGCTCAGCCAAGACGGGCAGGTTATCAACCCTGCCCTCATAATTCAGCCCTTTAAAAGACTTTCAAGATGGATTTCCAAAACAAGGTGAATATATTGGTGAGATCACTTGAAACCATTTTAAAAACATAGTTAAAAACTCCTAAACAAATTCGAAATATCTTCTTTTTATTTGATAAAATAAATCCATGTATAAAAATTTAGTAAGAGAAAGTTATAACAAAGCTTCTGAAAATTATTCAAAAACTCGTGATCAGTTTAAAAACCTTAAATATTTAGAAAAGCTAGACACACTTCTTAAACCAAACTCCACAATGCTTGATATCGGCTGTGGGGCTGGTATCCCAATTGATAAATATTTTATTGAAAAAGGTCATAAAATTATTGGGATTGATATTTCTGAAAAACAAATAGAATTAGCAAGAAAAAATGTTCCTAAAGCAAAATTTAAAGTTAAAGACATCTCTGGCTTAAAGAAAAGTGAGTATAAAGTTGATGCTGTTGTTTCCTTCTATACTATTTTTCATCTAAAAAGAGAGACTCACTCTGATATTTTAAAAAAGATTAATTCTTTTTTACCTAAAGGAGGATTAGTTTTAATTACCATGGGTTCTACAGAATGGGAAGGAACTGAAGATAATTTTCATGGAGTTAAAATGTTTTGGAGTCATTATGGTAGTAAAAAGAATTCTGAGATCATTAAAAATGCTGGATTTGAAATTTTACTAGACGAAATCGATACTAGTGGTGGAGAGAAGCATCAGATAATCATGGCAAGAAAGTTTGATAAAAAATCATTACGCGTTTCTACAGCTCCTCGGTTAGATTTTTAGCTTCAAAAATAGTATAATCATAATATGATATGGGTTATACCATTAGCTGGTAAAGGACAAAGAACAAAAGAACTAGGTGAATTTAAACCATTTATCGAAATAAATGGTCATAAAATGATAGAATGGTTCATTTCTTCAATAAAAAAACTCATCAAGCCAGCTTTGAAGAAAAATTAGGCTCTTTTATACTGTCTTATTTGTCTCACTTAGCCTTGAGTTATAACGACAGAAAGGGTCCAGACCGACCTACTTAGCAAAGTTTTAAAAAAAGTTGTATAATTTGGAAAATGGAAAACAAAGAAAATTTCATAAAAAGAGAAATCGTCACTAAAGAAAATTTGCCTTTTGTACTGACAGAAATTGCTATTGAAAGAGAGAAGAAAGGTACTTCTAAAATTCTTATTCCTCGGATTCATTCAGTTCGTGAACAAGCAGAAAAACTAGGCGAAAAAACTTCAGTTCTACAACTGTTTCAGGAAGAATTTCTTTCTGCTCAACATATGATTATGGAAGAAAAGACTAAAAAATTAAAAGCAAATCCCTTTAAATTGGCCAAGGGGATTTTGATAATGGAAAAAACAGCAAAAAATATGGAGCAATATCTAGATAAAAATAGCGAGCAGGTAAATCCCATTGTAAAAAACCGTGTGTTTAGATTTTTAGGAAGACTCGCCGACCAAAAAGGGCAATACGGAAAATCAGAAGATTATTATAAAAAGGGTCTTTCTTATTTTGATTCCTTAACCAAGCCAGAAGAAAGATTTAACCGATTAGAATTCATGGGTTTTATTTCTTATTCACTTATAAAACAAGGAAAAAGCAAGGAGGGAATTGATTTAGCCAATCAAACGCTTAATGATTTTGACCAGTCGTCTGAAGGAAAATGGTTAAAAGAAAATAATTATTATACCTGGGCTGTTTGGAAATCTGGAATTGAAATAAGAACAGCAAAACACTTTAGTAAAAGTAAAAACATTGAACATAAAGAATTAAATAAAAACTTTTTAAATAATGCCGAGGAAATTTTACGAATGCCAAATGGCAATACAGAAGAATTCCGCCTTAGAAGAGATGAACTTAATGCTGCTAAAAATAGAGTGTAAAGTCCTCAATCCCCAGAACTCTAGCCCAGCCGATTTATTATAATGACAGAAAGGGCCTAGACCAATATGCTCAGC
>CAZQCJ010000044.1:0-25487 GCA_964591885.1 uncultured Gammaproteobacteria bacterium | reverse complement strand
AGCTTTGGCTAAAGTTTGTCAGGAAACAGAAAAAATGACCGGGATAAAAATTATTCCTGTTGTTCAAGCTGCTGATATTTTTCGCTTATCCAGCCAAGGATTAAGTATTTGGGCTCAACATGTTGATAGAGTTGATTTTGGTCCTTACACTGGCCAGATTTTATCTAAGGGGATATTAGAGGCTGGGGCCAAAGGAGTGGTTCTTAATCATTCTGAAAAAAAGTTATCATTTAAAGAAACCAAAAGTATCTTACGAGGCTTGAAAAGTCTTCAAAGTCTAGTTTGCGCTGAATCAATTGAAGAAGGGCAACAATTAGCTGAACTTAAGCCCGATTTTCTCGCTTATGAACCACCAGAATTGATTGGCGGAAAAATTTCTGTTTCTCAAGCTCGACCGGAAATTATTCATGAATTTGTTGATAAGATTAGGGATATTCCTGTTTTAGTTGGGGCTGGTATTCACCAAGGAAAAGATGTGCAAAAAGCCTTAAGTTTAGGGGCTAAAGGAATTTTAGTTTCTTCGGGTGTTGTTCTGGCAAGAAATCCTCAAAAAGAATTATTAAATTTAGCGGAAGGATTTAAAATTTAAAATGAAACAATTCAAAATTTGTGTTTCCGGTGGAGCTCAAGGTAAAAATGCTCAAAAGGCTTATGGACTTGCCCGAAAAGTCGGCGAGATAATTGCCAAGAAAGGTCATGTTCTAATTACCGGGGCGACTAGTGGGGTTCCTTTTGAAGCAGCGAAGTCTTGTAAGAAATGTGGCGGTTCTAATATTGGGTTTTCCCCGGCTGGAACAGAAATAGAACATTCAAAAAAATATCGGCTACCAATGGACCCAAAAATTTTCGATCATATTATTTATACTGAAGCAGGTTATGCTGGCCGCAATTTATTAATGGTTCGGAGTGCCGATGCAACAATTATGATTGACGGACGAATGGGGACTTTAAACGAATTCACTGATGCTTATGAAGAAGATAAGGTTATTGGTGTTTTAGAGGGCTCAGGTGGTACAGCTGATTTGGTCAGAGCTATTGTTGAAGCTGCTGGTAAAGGTTTGCGAAAGATTGTTTTCGAGACTGATCCAGAGCGTTTAGTAGAAAAAGTTATTGAAAGAATTAAAAAAGAAAAAGACGGTCAAAAAAATTGATTTTCTAAATGAAAATACTGCCTAATGTCAAGGATTTATCAGTTAAAGAAAAGACGGTTCTTTTAAGGACAAATTATGATGTTTCTCTAGAAGATGGCAAGGTAGGAGATGGAAGGAGAATTGGTGAATCTTTACCAACAATTAATTATCTTCTTAGTCAACAAGCCAAAATTATTCTTCTTTCTCACTTGGGCCGACCAAAGGGTAAGATTGAGCCTGATTTAAGCTTAAAACCCGTAGCTAATTACTTAGGTCAACTTTTAAAAAAAGAAATTTCCTTGTTTTTAACAGCAAAGGAAATTGACAAAAAGCAATCAATAGTAATGTTGGAAAATTTGAGGTTTTGGCCAGAGGAGGAAAATAATGATTTGAATTTCACCAAAGATCTGGCTAGCTTAGGTGATTTTTTTGTTAATGATGCTTTTGCCTGTTCTCATCGCCAGCATGCTTCTATTGTTGGTCTGCCACAATTTTTACCTTCGGCTTTAGGCCTAGATTTTTTAAAAGAAATAGAGGTTTTATCTGAAGTTAAAAAAAATCCCCGCCGTCCGGTGATTCTGATTTTGGGAGGAATTAAGAAAGATAAACTGGAAGTCATAGAGAAACTTTTAAGTTGGGCTGATACTATTTTGGTTGGAGGTAAGCTATCTCAACTGATAAATCAATCCTATCCAACCAAGGTTATTGTTGCTGATTTGAAGCCCGACGGAAAAGATATTACACTGGAATCAGCGGAAATATTTAAAAAAGCTATTATTCAAGCCGGAACAATTATTTGGGCTGGGCCGATGGGTTTTTATGAAGAGGAAGATTTTCAGGAAGGGACAAAACAAATTGCAGAAACCGTTCTTAACAGTCAAGCTTTTAAGGTGGTTGGCGGAGGGGATACCGAAACCGCTTTAAGCAAACTTAATCTGGTTGACAAAATTGATTTTTTTGTAAAAAAACAAAAGATGTTTATTTCCTCCGGCGGAGGAGCGATGTTTAAGTTTTTAGCTCAAGAAACTCTACCGGGAATTGAAGCAGTAATAAATAATCAAGCAGAATAATTAATTCTTTAAAAAAATGATTAAAATTGGCATTAATGGATTTGGTCGTATTGGTCGAGTGACTTTACGAGCTATTCTGGCCAAATATCTAGATAAGGTAAAAGTAGTTGCTATTAACACTTCTGGCTCAATGGAAATTGAGGGCTGGGCTCATTTATTTGAATATGATAGTGTTTATGGTCACTTTAAGGGTAAACTGAAAATTGAAAAAGGTAAAAGCGAGGAAATAGGCGTTTTAAATGTTAACCATCAAAAGATTCCGTTTTTAGCTGAAAGAGAGCCAAGCAAGATTCCTTGGAAGAAATATGGGGCAGAGGTAATTATCGAAGCAACTGGTGTTTTCCGTGATCGTCAAAGTGTTGCTAGTCATTTTCAGGGCGGCGCTAAAAAAATTATTGTCACTGCCCCGGCTAAAGGGATAAAGACTTTTATTATTGGTGTTAATCAGGAAAAGTACAAAAATGATTTAATTATTGACAATGCTTCCTGTACGACTAATTGTGTAGCTCCGGTAACAAAAGTGATAATGGAAAATTTTGGTCTTCAAAAAAGCCTGATAACTACGGTTCATGCCTATACAGCTGACCAAGAATTAGTAGATGGTTCTCATCAAGATTTACGTCGGGCTAGAGCCGCTGCAGTTAATATTGTCCCAACTTCGACTGGGGCAGCAATAGCCACAGTTGAAGTTTTACCTAATTTAAAAGGTTTAATTAATGCCTTAGCTTTAAGAGTGCCAGTAGTCTGTGGCTCATTAGTTGATTTTTGTTTTGTGACTACTCATCGAACAACCACAAAAGAAATTAATAAAGTTTTTAATCGGGTAGCAGCTCAAAAGTATAAAGGAATTATTGCTGTTTCTGACAAACCTTTAGTTTCCACTGATATTATCGGTAACTCGGCTTCAGCGATTATTGACCTTTCTTTAACTCAGGTTATTGACGGCGATTTGGTTAAAGTTGTGGCTTGGTATGATAATGAATGGGCCTATTCTTGCCGTTTAGTTGAACAAGTTATATGGATAAGTCAGCATTAGTTAAATATCTTGATTTTGCCAATCATCATCAGGAAGCAACGCCTGATGATATCCGTTGGCTCTGTCAAAAAGTGAAAGAATATCATTTCCATACAGCCTTTGTTAATCCCTTTTATGTCTCTTTAGCCAAAGATTACTTAAAAGAAGTAAATGGTTTAGTGGGAACAGTCATTGCCTTTCCTTTAGGCCAGGAAGCTAAAGATATTAAAGTTCTCAGTGCTATTAAAGCTGTTAAAGACGGGGTTGACGAGCTAGACGTTTCTCTAAATATTGGTCTTTTTAAAGCAGGTAAAAGCCAAGAGGTATTTACAGAAATGAAAACAATTTTGACTTCAGCGAAAGAAATTAAAAAAGCAACCATTGTTAAGTTTATTGTTGAGACAGGTTTGCTTTCTGACGAAGAGATTAAAAAAGCCGCTGAGTTGGTCTTCCAATCAGGGGCTGATTTTGTCAAAATTTGTTCTGGTATGGGTCCCAGAGGAGCAAGTTTAAAAGACGTAAGGTTAGTTAAAAGTGTTATTGACAATAAGATTAAAGTTAAAGTGGCTGGCGGGATTGACTCTTTAAAAGAAGCTTTAGATTTTATTAAGAATGGCGTTTCCAGAATTGGTACTTCTAAAGCAATAGAAATTGTAAGGGAACTGAAATGATAACCCAAGAGGTTTTAATTAAAGCTAAAAATGAAGGCTGGGCCTTAGGGGCTTTTAATGCTGGCAATTTAGAAATCGCCAAAGCCATTGTTCAAGCAGCTCAAAGCCAAAGTTCTCCTTTAATTATAGAAACTTCAGCTGGAGAGCTAGAACACCTTGGTTTGAAAAATTTTCTCTCTTTGGTAGAAAATTATCGTCAGGATTTAGGTTTGAATATCTTAACTAATCTTGATCATGGCCCTGGTCTTGAAGAATGTCAGGTAGCAATTGAAAGCGGCTATAATCTTGTTCATTTTGATGGTTCTTCTTTGCCTTACGAAGAGAATGTCAAGATAACTAAAGCCTTGGTAGAGCAAGCTCATGCTAAAGGTGTTTTAATTGAAGCGGAAATAGACAGAATTTTAGGTGATTCTAAGAATCATTCAGAATTACCTGAATCGGTTCAAGCTAGCGGTGATTATACTGACCCGCAAAGAGCAGCTGACTTTGTTAGCCAAACAGGTTGTGATATTCTGGCTATTTTTATTGGTAATCTTCATGGGACTTATCAGCAGGCACCACGTTTAGATTTAGAGCGTTTAAAATTAATAGTTGAAAAAGTTCCTGGTTTCTTTTCCCTGCATGGTGGTTCAGGTCTTCTTGCGGAGGATATAAGAGAAGCGATCAAAATAGGGAGAATTGTTAAAATTAATGTTAATACTGAACTTCGTTTAGTTTATCGCGATACTTTAGAAAATGTCTTAAGGGGTTCAGACGAAATTGCTGTTTATAAAATTATGCCGCCGGTAATAGCGGCTATTCAGAAGGTAGTTGAAGAAAAGATTCAATTATTTGGGAGTAGGGCAAAATTATGAAATAATAACCTGCCTTTGGCAGGACCTTGTTTTTTAAAATGAAAAAGTATGACATTATTTCTTTCGGTTCAGCTATTTTAGATGTTGCTCTTAAGTCTTCAGATTTTCAGGTAATCAAAACTAAAAAAGTTTTTGCTCAATCTTCTTTGGTTATCCCTTACGGGGTAAAATCGGAGGTAAGTGATTTGGCCATGAGTTCTGGTGGTGGAGGAACTAACACAGCTGTTGGCTTAGCCCGCTTGGGTTTAAACACGGCTTTGGTAGCCCGTTGCGGTTGGGATTTTGCCGGAAAAATTATTCGTCAAGATATTAAAAAAGAAAAGGTTTCTGATGAATTTTTAGTTCAATTGGAGGATGAGAAAACCGATTATTCAACAATTTTAATTGGGCCTGACGGTAATCGAACGATTTTAGTTTGGCGTGGCGGAACAAGACTTGAGGCAAATGTCATTGATTTTAAAAAATTAAACAGCTTTTGGTTTTATATTACCTCTTTGGAGGGTAATTTGGATTTACTTCAGCGCTTGGTTGATTATGCCCAGAAGAATCATATAAAAGTTGCCATTAATCCTGGTAAAAGGGAAATCAAAGAGAAAAAAAGGTTAATTCCTCTTCTACAGAGAGTTGAGGTTTTGATTATCAATCAAGAAGAGGCTAAGCTTTTGGGTGATTTACCGTCTTTAAATAAAACAATGATGGCAATTACTGCTGGGGAAAAGGGAGTTGTTTTAAAAGTCCCTGGCAAAAGACAATTAGAAATGTCAGGTTTTAAAGTTAAGATGGTTGATCAAACCGGAGCTGGGGATGGTTTTGGGACTGGTTTTATTGCCGGTTTGGCCAAAGGCCTAGCTTTAGAAAAAGCTTTAAAATTAGGGGTTGCTAATGGAGCTTCAGTGGTTACTAAAATTGGGGCTAAAGAAGGCTTGATTAGACAATCAGAAGTTGATTATTGGCTGGAAAAACCATTAAAATTTTCTTGGGAGAAAGATGGAGAAGCGAAAAGAAAAAGAAAGTAAAACTTTTATTAATTTAGGTATCGTTTTAAACCCAAAAGGTGAAGTTTTGTTAATCAAAAGGAAAAAACTGGAAAAGGGGAAAGTTGGGGCTATTTTATCTTGGACTTTTCCCGGCGGTAAGCAAAAGTATAATGAGTCGCGGAGAGAATGCGTTGAACGGGAAGTTTTAGCCGAAACTGGTTATCAAGTAAAAGCACTTAAGGAAATTTCCCTACGATTTCACCCTGAGTTTCCAGTAGCAATAGTTTATCATTTTTGTAAAACTGAAGATTTGGAGCCAATCGCTGAACCTTCAGAACCATGGGAAGTTGAAGAGATTCATTGGGTAAAACCAGAAAAAATAAAAGAACTAATAACTTCAAATCTTGATAAAAAAGTTGCTAAAGAGCTTAAAATTTAATAATTTTTGTTAAATTTTCTTACCCAAAAATTTAAGGTTTTAAAGTATGGTTTTTAAAGCAGAACAAAAAGCTATTCCTGAGGTTAAGCCATTTTTGAAAAAACCTCGCAAAAAACAACCACCAAAGGGTGGTCGTTGGAGTATTATCATTTTCTTTTTAGTAACTCTTTTGGCCATCGCTTCAGTTTATTTGAAAACTAATCTACCGGTTTTTTGGCAAAAAATTACCGCTCCTTTAATTATTACCAATAAAGAGGTAAATTTGAAATTTAATGCGACTTTGGTTTTAAACCAGATTCAAAGTTTAACAAAAGATTTACGGGGAAAATATGGGGTTTATGTTTATGAACTTGATGATAAAAATCAATATGGGATTTACCAAAATGAAAAATTCCCGGCTGCTTCATTAATGAAATTACCAGTGATGCTTCTTTTTTATCAAGAAGTAGAGGAGGGAAAGATAGATCCTGAGGCGGAATATGTCCTAAAGGAAAGTGACAAAGTTTTAGGAGCGGGAATTTTACAAGGAAAATCAGCTGGAGCTGTTTATACCTATCGGCAATTAGTGGAGTATATGGGGCAGTATTCTGATAACACTGCTTTTAAAATGTTGCGACAGATTTTAGGCGATGAGAAAATTCAGCAAACAATTGATGATTTGGGGATGGTAAAAACTTCCCTGGAGGACTTTGAAACAAGTCCAGCAGACATTGGTTTGTTTTTCCAAAAACTTTACCAAGGTAAAATTATTAATGCTGAAAATCGCCATGAATTACTGGATTTTTTAACTGAAACTGCCTATGAAGATTGGTTGCCGGCTGGGGTAGCGGGGAAAGTTAAGGTTGTTCATAAAATTGGTCGTGATATCGGCACTTTCTCCGATGCAGGGATTGTTTTTACTGAAAAACCCTATGTAGTTGTGATAATGTCCAAAGACGCTAGGGAAATAGAAGCGAATGAGGTTTTACCTAAAATTAGTAAGATAATTTGGGAGTTTGAAAATAAACAGTAGCTACAAATAAGAATGGCTAGGGCTTTTTCAGAAAATTAGAGAAAGTCTATCTTTTGAAATCAAGTTTGTTCATATATTATAGTGGGTTGAAGTTTCGAAGAGAGACAAATGATTGTCTTAGACAGAAAAACATCTTCTCTCTGTGGGTCATTTGTTCCAAATGTCCGGTAGACTTTACAATTGTAAGGTTTTTTATTTATGATAAAATAATCACCGTGAATGAGTTTAAAGAATCTGCGAATTTAGGTTTTGAAAAACAAACTGTTAACGAAAAACAGATTGTTGAACTTCTTGGTTTAGATAAAGCTCCTAAACTTGCAAAACTTCAGAAACAGTTCAATTTCACCGGTGAATTAAGGCCTTGGTGGTTAAAAGAAAAAAAGACGATGTTTTTGATAGATTAAGGCTAAGGTATAGACCAGACATAAAAGGCTTTGTTGATCCAGTTGCAGTATTACAATCAGAATTGAAAAAAAATCCCGAAAATGATTCTACGGAGATAGAGTTAATATATTCCAGAACTATACAGGCAAAAATGAAAGCTGGGTCTAGTCTGTATTCAGGCGTTCCACCAAGTAAAGAGATGATCAGCGAAGCAATAAAATACTTGCAGAAAATTGGTTTTCATTCTATTTGTGGAGAAAATTAGGTTCTTAGGAGAGAAAAGGGATTCGAAACATCATTTCATCCAACAATTTATGAGGATATTGAGGTTAAGATAGTTCGAGATAAAGAGGGAAAAACAGAAAAGATTAATCTTTTTACGCTTAATAAGCATGAGTAAAATTTCTTAATTTTTGCACCCAAAAACCTAAAATTTATATTTCCAATATAATAAAAATATGCAGAAAGATAATGAAGAATTAAAAAAGATGTATGAAGAGGATGTAGTTGAAAAGACAAATGCAAATTGGTCAGATAAAAAAATGGTGGCAAAAATTGATAAGAACGATAGGAAAAGAAGAAAAAGAGTCAGCGAGATTATAGATAAAGGTGGATTAAAAATAGCAGCTGATTATCATCATGCGGCATTAATTTTTCAACACGGAGAGACTACTGCAGATTACAAAAAGGCAAACGAGTTGGCAAAAAAAGGGATGGAAATGGGCGATGAGAGGTCAAAATGGCTTTACGCTGCAACTTTGGATCGATTACTTATTTCTCAAGGAAAACCGCAAAAATACGGGACTCAATTCAAGAAAAACCAAAAGGGAGAGTGGAAAATAGAACCAGTTGATCCAGAGACAACAGACGAGGAAAGAATTCGTTTAAATGTTTCCTCTTTGCCAGAAGCTTCGGAAAAATTAAAATAAAATCTGCTTTTAGTAAAAAGAACTGGAATTTTAAGAATGGGTTAAGATGATGGTGTGGGGGTGGGAGAGCTCTTCATCTGAATAATTTTTTCCGGACTACAATGAACTTTAGGTTCAGTTCCAGAAATAAAATATTCCCATTTGCCGCCACAGCCCTCGCAGGGAAGAGTGGCTGTTAAAGGACAAATTTCGACTTTAACTAACTCTTCAGGTGGGGGGAAAGCTTTATTTGGTAAATCCTTTATCAGGAAAGTCATGATTTTATTCCAAATAGGCGAAGCTCCGGTAACCCCTGAAGCAACATAGCTCATTGGAGAATTATCATTATTACCTACCCAAACGGTAACGACAAAATCAGGGGTATAACCGATTGTCCAGTTGTCCCTTAGGTTTTGAGTGGTTCCGGTTTTAACTGCCACAGAGGGATGGTCTTTAATATTTAACCAAGAGTTTGAGCCAAAAGCCGGAGTTCGAGCGATATTATCTGATAAGATATCAGTTAGAAGATAGGTAACAGTGGCTTCTAAAACCTTTTCTTTTTTAACCTCCTGGGGTGTTTTTTGGAGAATTTCACCCTTGTAATTTTTAACTTCTAAGATGGGGTTTAAGTCAACTTGATTGCCTAGATTGGCTAAGGTGCCGTAAACAACAGCCATGTCTATCATTTTTACTTCGCCCCCGCCTAAAGTTAAAGATAAACCGAAGCGAGAGCGATCAGCCCAGGTAGTAATTCCCATTTTTTCGCCTAAATCAATCATTCGTTCCACTCCGAAAGCAGATAAGACTTTGACTGCAGGAATATTATAAGAAGAGGCCAAAGCAATTCTTAAGGGAATGTTGCCGTGAAAGCGATTATCGTAATTTTTGGGTGAGTAGGGAGGTTGACCAGCTACTTGGTAAGTAATAGGAGTGTCAGAAAGAATAGTTGCTGGGGTAAATCCGTTTTGCAAAGCTACGGCATAATTAATTGGTTTAATTGATGAACCCGGTTGACGTGAGCTTAAGGTCACGTTGACATTCCCGTCAATCTCTTTGTCAAAATAGTCTTTAGAGCCAACCATAGCCAGGATTTCTCCTGTTTGAGGGTTGGTAACTAGGGCTGAACCATTGGTAATATGGAGGTTAATTAATTGATTAACCTCGTTTTTAACGATTTTTTCTACTTCTTCCTGGAGATATAAATCAAGACTTGTTTTAACTTCTAAACCACCTTCCTCAACAACTCTTTCTCCATATTTTTCTGCTAAGATTTCCTTAATGTACATGACAAAATGAGGAGCTTTGATGTCAGTTCTTAAGGGAGCCAGGCGAATAGTTTCTTCCACTGCCTTTTTTCTTTCTTCTTCAGTGATAAAACCTTCCTGTTTCATACGATAAAGAACAAATTCTTGTCTTTCCTTAGCTAATTCCGGATGGGAACCAAAAGGGGAAAAAGTAGTCGGCGAAGCCGGTAACCCAGCTAGTAAAGCAGCTTGGGCTAGGGTTAAATCTTTGGCTGATTTATTAAGATAAAGCTGGGCTGCTTCTTCAACGCCATAGGCGGCTCCACCATAACTGACCTCATTAAGATACATTTGTAAAATTTCATCTTTGGAAAATTTACTTTCTACCAATAAGGAAAGAACGATTTCTTTGATTTTTCTTCGCCAGGTTCGTTCTGGGGTTAAGAGAGCATTTTTGACTAACTGTTGGGTGATAGTTGAACCGCCGTAAAGCTTATCTCCTTCCAGATTTTTTAAAGCCGCTCTAAGGATTGCTTTCCAGGAAAAGCCGTGATGATGATAAAATTCAGCGTCTTCAACAGCAATAGTGGCTTGAACAAGATATAAGGGAATTTCTTTTAATTGGACTAAGGTTCGGTTTTGGTTACGATAGATTTTATAGAGTAATTGACCATAACGGTCATAAATTTTAGTAGAAACAGCTTGGTCGCGGGTAATAAGTTTATTAGGATTTGGTAAGCCGTAGAAAATACTGAACGAAAAAGAACCAAAGATAATAAATAAAAGAAGAATAGTTGTTAAGAAGATAGTTTTTCGACAGGGAAAAGCTAAACGAAACCGAGGTTTTTTTATTTTAATTTTTTTAATCTTCTTTTTGGGAAATTTAAGGCTAAGATGTGGCCAATGCCAGTCGGGGAAATGAATTTTTTTAATTTTTTGCCGACTCCAAGAAAGGGCTTTATTTAAAAATTGAAAGAGATAAATTAAAAAATAAATTAAGGTTAAAAAGAGCCAGTAAAAAGGCTTGCCAATTTTAGTGAAGATAAAAATTAACCAACCCCAAAAGTTTTTGGGGAAAGAGTTAAAAACGGTTCCTGCCCTTTTAACCGCCATAAAGCAATTTTAATTCATTTTTACCTTAATTTGAAGAGGGAATTGCCTCTGGTTTAGGGAGATTATAAGGATTAATAGTAGCTGATTGGGTGGCAACAGGACAGTCTAGGCAAAAAGGAATTCCTAAAGGGTCATAAATAATCTGATGTTCTTGCGGTTCTCTGTTTTCTGGGGGAGTTTTTTCATTAGCTAATTGTCCGGTTGTCTTATCAATCTCAACTATCATTTTTAAACTTTCTGTTTCATTAGGAATAGTTCCTTCAATGAAGTATTCAAAACGAGTTTCACAGGGTTGTTCCGGATTAGGCATTTTGCCTGAAAGCTGACAAACAGAAGCCCCAATAATTTTTTCCGGCTTTAACGGCCATTCTTGTTTTTGATCTCTCAAAGAGTAAGTCATAATTTTATTCCAGATAGGTGAAGCTCCAGTAACCCCTGAAGCAACATAGCTCATTGGAGAATTATCATTATTACCTACCCAAACGACAGCTAAGCGAGAGGGGTTGTAACCAATAGTCCAGTTATCGCGTCGATCATTAGTGGTTCCTGTTTTGACTGAGACTTCAGGGTGGTCTTTAATAACTAAAAAAGACGAAGGGCCAAAGGCAGCCGAACGGGCATTATTATCAAGCAAGATATGGGAAATAAGATAGGCTGTTTCCATGGAAATAACTCGAGGACCTTCCTCTTCTTTTTTTTCAAAAAGGATTTTATCACTTTGGTTTTCAACTTTTTTAATTGCCCAAATATCCTGTCGGATCCCCGTGTTGGCAAAAGCAGAAAAAGCCGTTGCCATGTCAATCATCTTAACTTCACCACCACCTAAAGTTAAAGAAAGACCATAATTTTTGGGGTCAGTAAAAGTACTAATGCCCATTTCTTGTGCTTTTTTGATAAAATCTTCAACTCCATTTAAGGCGAGAACTTTAACGGCTGGGATATTGTAAGAATTGCCAAGAGCAAACCTGATTTGAGTAGGACCGTGAAAGCTGTTGTCGTAATTGACCGGGCAATAAAGTTTTTGTCCTGGAACAGAAAAACAAGTGGGCATATCGTTAATAACCGTAGCTGGAGTGATAATTTTTTTCTCTAAGGCGAAAGCATAATTAATTGGTTTAATTGATGAACCCGGCTGGCGTGAGCTTAAGGTTACGTTAACATTCCCGTCAATTTCTTTATCAAAGTAGTTTTTAGAGCCAACCATAGCCAGGATTTCTCCTGTTTGAGGATTGGTAACTAAGGCCGAACCATTGGTAATTTCCAAATTTTTTAATTTAGCTACTTCAGAAGCAACAGTTTGCTGGGTAAATTCCTGCAAGTCCAAATCCAAAGTTGTTTGGACTTTTAAACCACCCTGTTCAACCATCTTTTCGCCATATTTATTCACTAGCAATTCTTTAACATATAAAACAAAGTGGGGAGCTTTGATGCCGACAGTTGGGGAAGCATAATTTAATTCTTGTTTTTTTGCTTCCTCACTTTCTTCTTTAGTAAGATAGCTGTCTTCGACCATTCTCTGTAGGACTCTTTCCTGTCTTTCCTCAGCTAATTCCGGGTGAGCTCCAAAGGGAGAAAAACGAGTCGGTGAGGCTGGTAACCCAGCTAAAAGAGTTACTTCTGCCAGATTAAGATCTTTGGCTTTTTTATTAAAATAATTTTGGGCAGCACTCTCAATTCCCCAGGCAGTCCCACCGTAAGGGGCTTGGTTAAGATACATTTCTAAAATTTCGTCTTTATCATAAATGATTTCCGTTCCCCAAGTTAAAATTGCTTCTCTGATTTTTCGCCGGAGAGTACGGCTGGGATCTTCCAAAAGGGCGTTTTTAACTAATTGCTGAGTTAAAGTCGAACCACCCTGAAGAGTGCGACGGAAAAGTGTATTGAAAATAGCTCTTGAAATACCACCCAAATCAAATCCATGATGATGATAAAAATTTTTATCTTCTGAAGCAATTGTTGCCCATTTTATGTACTCCGGGAGTTCTTCTATTTTTATTGGGACTCGATTCTTTTCGGCATAGATTTCATACAAAAGTTGCCCATTTCTGTCATAAATTAGGGTTGAGGCTGGAAAATCAGGGGAATTAAGGCGAGTTGGTGACGGAAGGTCTTTAAAAATCCAAAAGAAGAGAACCAGCAAAAGGATTGCCCCGATACTTATTTGAAGACGGTGTCTTTTAAGAAATTTTTTAAAAAGATTATTTTTCTTAATTTTGTTAATGTTTTTCTTTGTCTTTTTCTTTTTCTTTTTCTTTTTCATAAGTAATCAAAAGGAGTAAATATATAAACAAAGATTAGGTTAATTTACTATGTTGAAATTATGCCTCGCTTGAGACTCGGATAATGATTGCAATTATACCATGAATGCTTTATTATTTTAATCAGTGAATGTTTTTAAAAAATTATTTTGGCATCAAAAATTTTCTTTAAAACATGTTTTTGCCCTCTTTTCTTTTATTTTTATAGTTTGGTGTTTTTGCCGCTATTTACCTCAGGTTTTACCTTTATGGTTTGAAGAGTTGATTTTAAAACCTTTGTTTTGGCTAGGTCCAACTATTTGGTTGGTAAGAAGGGTTGAAAAGCAAAGCTTTTCCTCTTTAGGCTTTACTACTAAAAAATTATTTCCTTCCTTGTATTGGGGAATTGGCTTAGGTTTAGTTTTTGCTTTAGAAGGTCTTTTAACTAAT
Source organism: uncultured Gammaproteobacteria bacterium (assembly GCA_964591885.1). GTDB lineage: Bacteria > Patescibacteriota > Microgenomatia > PFEM01 > JAPLYW01 > CAZQCJ01. The sequence continues at coordinate 11,983 of CAZQCJ010000044.1, read as the reverse complement.
ATTGTGAAATATAAGGGACTTAATCTAGCTTCTTTAGATTATTCTTCAATAAATTTTCTAGGAATTTTTCTTATTTCTTTGGTAACCGCTTTTTCAGAAGAAACGGTTTTCCGTGGTTATCTTTTTAACCGTTTTTGGCAGATTTGGGGGCAAGAGTGGTTGGCTAATATTGTTTCTTCGCTTCTTTTTGTCTTTATCCATTTGCCGATTGGGCTTTTTGTTTTAGGTTATAGACCAGCAATAATGTTGTCCTATTTGTTTTTTGTTTTTATCTTCGCTTTTGGTTCGGCTTTTGTTTTCGGACGGACTAAAAATATTATTTCCAGTATTTTATTACATATTTTTTGGTCTTGGCCAATAGTACTTTTTAGATGAGATATGGTTTGATGCTTTAGTTTTGTCTTGACAAAAGAAGACCGCAGCCTTTTATAATAAGCAAAGATTGTTTTTTTGCTAAGACTTAAGTAATTAAAACTTCATTGCAAAAACAATGTCTTTGAAACCCCTGCCCAGAAGAAAGTTTTATGGTTAAGAAAAAAAAGAATAAACGCCAATTATCAATCGAACTTCTTTGGAAATACGGCGCTAAAGTACCCTCAACACCATCTGGTTTGCCTGAACCTCAATTAACAGCCACAGGGGAATATATTGCCAATAATAATTATCTTCAACGGGATCTTTCCGGTAAAATTATCGAAAAAACGAAGGCAATGTTTTGGCGAGTAGCTCCCTCCAAAAATTTTTCCAATTCCAAGCGGATTTTGAAGTGTTTAAAAATAAAGGTTAACCTTCTTTTTTAATTCTTCTTATACTATAATAGTAACATATGGCTCTGCCCTCCAAAGAAACAATCATTTCAGCGCATGAGAAGATTCCGGTAATAGAAAGACCGACTAAAATTGAGTTTGAACCGGAGATTAAGAAGGTAGAAACGGTAATTGAAGGAGAAGAAATGAGTTTGTCTCAGCCAATAGTGGATGATACCGGGGCGGTCATCTTAGATAATGCTTCACCGCAGCAGGTGGTTGTTAAACTTCCCTTGACTGAAGAAGAAATGGATCAAGCTTTGCACTTGAAAGTTATCTATTCCTTCCGTTGGCTAGCTGAATGGACAAAAAGAGTTTTGAAAATTTTAGGAGGAAAATTTGTTTACCGGTTCTAAAAATATGGGAGAAGAAAATTTAATTATCAATCTTCAGTCTTGGACATTCTCTTTTTTGATTATTGCCGTAATTTTATTATTTCTCTTGATTTTGGCTTATATTCTTCTTATTTGGTGGCGTAATCATGACCGAGAGAAAAAATCATTGGAATATGTTTTATTGCAGGTAGCTGTTCCTTTTGACAATGAGATTAAGATTGACGTTGCTGAGCAAATGTTTGCCTCGCTTTATGCTATTAAAAAAGGCGGTTTTTTGAATTCCTTAAAACTTCAGCCACACCTGTCATTTGAAATTGTTGCCAAGCACGAAGATATCCGTTTTTACGTTTCTGTCCCAAGAAATCTAAAGGACATGATAGAAAAACAAATTAATGGTGTTTATCCTGATGCTGAAATTCTAGAAATGCCAGAATATAATCTTTTTTCAGAAAGTGGACGAGTTGCTTTTGCTGAATTAGAGTTAAAAGAATCAAGTTATAAACCAATTAAACTTTTCAGGGATTTACCAAGTGATCCTTTGTCTTCAATAACAACGGCTTTAGCTAAAATGGGGCCAGAAGAAGGGGCAGCTATCCAAGTTCTGATTTCGCCAGCTGATAACAAGTGGCGTTCTGGAGGACGAAGCTATATTTCTGGTATTAAAAAATCTGAGTCTGATCCAAAAGAAGCCAAATTTAAAGTTGATGCCAAAAGCCTGGAGGCAATCGAGAATAAATGTAGTAAGCCTGGTTTTAAAACAGTTATCAGGATTGTTGTTTCCGCCCAAAGCCAAGAATTGGCTAATTCTCATTTGAGTAATATTAAGTCCGTGTTTGAGCAATTTTCTTCTGATTTAAACCGTTTTGGCAGGAAAAAAATTTGGTGGAAAGCTAGTTTTATGGTTGATTTTATTTATCGTTATCAACCTCTTTTTAGCTTAAGAGGTTATCGGACAATTTTAAATTCTGAAGAATTGGCGACAGTTTTTCATTTTCCCAATAAACAAGTAGAAACCCCTCATGTTTTTTGGCTTTATGCCAAGCGGGCCCCAGCCCCGATTAAAATTCCCAAAGAAGGACTCTATTTAGGGAAAAGTGTTTACCGGGGAATAACTCGCTCGGTTCATCTTGCTTACGACGATCGACGACGGCATGTTTATATTATCGGCAAGACCGGTACCGGTAAATCAGAACTTTTAAGAGATTTAATTCTCCAGGATATTCGGGCTGGCAAAGGTGTTTGTTTGATTGATCCTCATGATTTAGCTGAAGACTTACTACAGTATATTCCCCCTGAAAGAGCCGAAGATGTCATTTATTTTGACCCTTCGGATACCGAGAGACCAATGGGTTTGAATCTTTTGGAAGCTTACAATGAAGACCAAAAACATATGGTCACGACGGCTATCATTAATTTGATGTATAAGCTTTATGATCCTTACAAAACCGGCATTATCGGACCACGTTTTGAACACGCTATTAGGAACGCGATGCTAACAGTGATGAGTGAGGAGGGGAATACTTTTGTGGAGGTTGTCCGTTGTTTAACCGACAGCAATTTTGTCCAAGAGCTTTTACCGAAAGTAACTGATCCGATGGTGCGAAGATATTGGACAGACCAGATTGCCCAAACAGCTGATTTCCACAAATCAGAAACTTTGGATTACATTGTTTCCAAGTTTGGTCGCTTTGTAACTAACAGAGTGATGCGCAATATCATTGGTCAATCCAAATCAGCTTTTGACTTTCGAAAGGTCATGGATGAAGGCAAGATTTTGATTGTTAATCTAGCCAAAGGTAAAATTGGAGAAGAAAACTCCAACTTTTTAGGTTTAGTTTTAGTGCCCAAGATTCTGGCGGCCGCCATGTCGCGAGCTGATGTTCCTGAGGAAAAGAGACGAGATTTTCATCTTTATGTTGATGAGTTTCAGAATTTTGCCACTCCTGACTTCGCTCAAATTTTATCTGAAGCCAGAAAGTATCGCTTAAACCTAACCGTAGCTAACCAGTTTATTGGTCAGGTTGAAGAAGAAATCAAAAATGCGGTTTTTGGTAATATTGGGACTATTTTAGCTTTCAGAGTTGGAGTAACTGATGCCAACTATTTGCAAAGAGAGTTTCAACCGACTTTTCAGGAAGATGATCTTTTAAACATCGAAAGATTCCATGTTTATGTTAAGACTATTGTTCAAAACGAACCAGTCCCGGCTTTTTCCATGGATGTTACCAAAGACATGAACCAAATGAAAGAAACTGCCAATCCTCGGATAGCCCAGATGATTAAAGAACTCTCCAGATTAAAATTCGGTGTTGATAGAGAAATTATCGAGACAGAAGTTGCCCAACGCGCTCGACTCTAAGCTTCAAATCTGTTAAAATCAAGGTGAAAAATTTTGGGTCAGTAACTCAGTGGTTAGAGTGCCATCCTTATAAGATGGAAGTCGATGGTTCGATCCCATCCTGACCCACATTTAAAGCTCTTCTAATTTAACTTTAGCTTCAGGAGATTGATTAATGAGGTTTAAATATTTCTCTGTGGTGGAAAGTCTTTTGTGCCCAACTAGTTTTTGGATAACAACTACCGAAGCACCATTAGCTAGCTGATGGGCAATAAAAGTATGGCGTAAGTCATTAACAGTAGCATCTTTAATGCCTGCTTCTTTAAAGTAACGATTGACAATTGTTCTAATATTTCTGATTAAGAAAGGTCTTCCGGTTTTGGTAATAAAAACGTTTTTTATCTTAGTTTTTGGTCGAAATTCTACCCAGCGTTCAAGAGCCTTTTTAGCCGCTTGATTAAAGGCAACATTTCTCTCTGGTTGAGATTCATAGGCTCGGATACGAAGCTGATTATCTTTGATATCATCCAGCTCTAAACGGGCTAGTTCTCCAATTCTTAAGCCGGTTTGCAATAAAAGTTCAATAACTGCGGCTAGGCGGATGTCATTTCTAACGGCATCTCTTAAGGCTCGGTACTCCATCTGGCTTAAAATACGAGGCGGTTTAGTTTCGTATTGGGGATATTCGACGTTTTCTGTTGGGTTGGCTTCAATTAAATTCTGATTTTTCGAATAACGAAAAAAAGATTTGATTGCATTTAACTTTCTTGAAGCTGATTTGGGAAGGTACTTATTATAAGCAAGATATTCTTTGAATTCCTCAATTTGCTCTTTACCGATGGAGTTCACTTGGGTAATTTGCCGTTTGCTTAAAAAGTCAGCAAACTGATTTAAATCATTATTATATGCTAAAATAGTAGACGAAGACTTACCTTGTTTTTTCAGGTAATCGATAAATTTTTTCTGGGCAGTGATAAGGGATTTGTCTTCAGTCATTCTAAAAACAGATAGAACTAGAAGCAGATTTTAAATAATTCATCCTATAATAGCACCCATGAGGATAAGTGTCAATATCTTAAGTAAAAAACCAATTCAATTTTTAATTATTATTATTGGGATTAGTCTTATTGTGAATTTATCCAGGAGTATTCTGAAGATGTTTAAGGCAAAAGATGAATTGAAATTGGCTGAACAAAAAATAGAAGAGTTGCAAAAAGAAGCAGCTAATTTAACAGGGAAGAAAGAATTTTATCAGTCAGAAGAATTTATTGAGCAAGAAGCTAGAAACAAACTCAATATGGTTAAAGAAGGGGAGACAGTGGTAGTTTTGCCGCCTAATTTAAAGGAGATTTTAAGTAAAGGGGAAAATCAACCGCAAGCTTCTTTACCTAACTGGCGTCAGTGGCTAAATTTATTTTTATAAATTTTCCTTGTTTTTAGAACTTAATTTTGTTAAAATTAATCTCGATATGCGGGGTAGTGTACGGCTGCACGTGAGGCTCATTCAAAACTTGGGCCCTTTACAGAGTGATTTGTAAAGTGGACTTGGCTATATCGGTGAAATCCGCCAGTTGGTGGACAATACCGAGGGAAGTCATAATTGACCCCGTAGAGACTACACGCCGGGCTCCTGATTTAAATCAGGATGAAGATATAGTCCGACACTCTAAGTAATTAGAGATAACAGTTGCATAATCTCACAGACTAGGTTCAACTCCTAGCCCCGCAACCAAATTGACAAACCCTTACCAATGGGATAATATAACACAAGGTAGGGGTTTTGTTTATGGCTAAAACAGAATTAAAATTTAAAGCCAGAAGTATGCGCTCTGGAGGTGAAAGTATAAAGGTAATTGCTAAAAAATTATCTGTTTCTTCTGGTACGGTAAGTTTATGGTGCAGAGATGTTAAACTTTCACAGAAACAGCTAAGAGAATTAGAACGTCGGGCTCATGATCCTAACTATGGGAAAAGGCTCGAAAATTCTCTTAAACAACAAAAAATTAGAATTGAAAAAACAAAAAGGTTATTCGAAGAAGGTATCAGTCAAGTTGGTAAGTTAAATAAGAGAGAATTATTCCTGGCCGGAATTGCTCTCTATTGGGCCGAAGGTTTTAAAAGTGATAGTCAGGCTGGTTTTTGTAATTCTGATCCTAATATGATAAAGTTTTTTCTAACTTGGCTGAAAACTTGCTTTGGATATAAAAATAGCGATTTTAGATTAAGAGTTGGACTAAATGAAAGTTTTCGAGATAAAACGAATGAAATCGAAGATTTTTGGGCGAGATTGACAATAATTGATAAAGAAAATTTCCAAAAGCCATTTTATCAGAAAGTAAAATGGCAGAAACAATACGATCATCCAGAAAATTATCATGGTGTTTTAAGAATTAGAGTAAGGAAAAGTACAGATTTTTTAAGAAAGATTTGCGGATATATTAATGGTTTAAGTTTGAATTCGACAGGGTAGCTCAGTTTGGTAGAGCTCTGGACTCATAAACCAGCGGTCGTGGGTTCGACTCCCACCCCTGTCACTAGCCACTTCTAAAAAAGGTGGTTTTTTGTTAGAATAATCCTAGCTATGAATAAAAAAAGGGTTTTTTCTGGCTCTAGACCTACTGGTTGCCTTCATCTAGGTAATTATTTAGGTGGGGTAAAAGGTTATTTAGCTTTACAAGAAAGAGATGATTTAGATTGTATTTATTCAGTTGTTGACCTTCATGGGATTACCACTCCCTATGAACCCATTAAGCTTCAGGAGCAGATTCGGGAAGTAGTTTTAGACTATTTATCATGTGGTTTGAATCCTAAAAAGTCTCATTTGATGATTCAATCTCAAGTCCCAGAACATGTGGAGTTGGCTTATCTTCTAAGTACTATTTATTCTGTTTCCCGGGTAGAACAGCTACCGACTTATAAAGAGAAAAAGCTGGAAAATCCTCAATATGTTAATGTCGGTCTTTTTTATTATCCGATTTTAATGGCCGCCGATATTTTGATTTATAAAGCGGAGTTAGTTCCAGTTGGGAAAGACCAATTACCCCATATTGAACTTACAAGAGAAATTGCTAGAAAATTTAATAGCATGTTTGGTAAAGGAAAAGAGATTTTACCAGAGCCCAAGGCTTATCTTACTTCCGGAGAATATATCCCAAGTCTTTTAGGCTTAGGTAAAATGAGCAAATCAATTAGTGGGAGTTATATTTTACTTACCGATGATTTGAAGACCATTAAAGCAAGGCTGGCTAAGGTTCCTACAGACGTCGGCCAAGGAAAAGAAATTCCTAAAGAAGGCGGGGTAGTAAATTTATTAACTTTTGTAGAGTTATTTATAGGCAAGAAAGAACGAGAGACTTATGAACAACAGTATCGAGATAAAGGAATTAAATATGCTGAATTAAAAGAAAAGTTAGCTCAAGCTATTTTTAAAGAATTAAAACCTATTCAGGAAAAAAGAGCTTATTTTGCTAAACACCCAGAATTAGTGGATGAAATTTTGGAAGAAGGTCAAATTTACTCTTCAAAAATCGCTCAACAAACTCTTCTGGAGGTCAAAAAGGCCATGGGTTTAATTTGAATCAGCTTCAGATTTGTGATAGAATAAGCCTTGATGAAAAGTAGTAAGTTCCCCCAAAAACAGATTAAGAAATATCAGTTCAAGTTCCAAATTAATCTAAAAAGTCTTTTTATTTGGCTATTGGTAGCCGGAATCATTCTTTCTTTTTTCATCTCTTTTCCGACGGCATCAACGACTACTGATGAAGAAATTCCTTTATCACAAGCCTTAACTGAAATTAAAGAGGATAAAATTAAAGAAGTTAAAGTTGAGGAAGATAAAATTATTTTGACTTCACGAGATGAAAAAACTTTTTTCTCCAGGAAAGAAACGCAAACCAGTTTCACTGAAATTTTAAAGACAGCAGAAATTGATCCAGCCACAATAAATTTAACGATTAAAGATGTTTCTTTATCAAGGATTTGGATAGATATTTTAGGAGGGATTTTGCCAATTGCTCTTATGGTTTTGTTTTTCTTCTTTATTTTTCGTCAAGCCAGAGGAGCTCAAGACAGTATTTTTTCCTTTGGCCGCTCTAAGGCTCAGCTTTTTGCCAAAGGGAAACAAGCAGTAACTTTCAAGAATGTAGCTGGAGTGGATGAGGCAAAAAAAGAACTTCAAGAAATTATTGATTTTTTAAAACACCCCAGCAAATATCGTAAATTGGGAGCCCGAACTCCTAAGGGTGTTTTATTAGTTGGCCCAAGTGGGACAGGGAAAACTTTATTGGCTAAGGCAGTGGCTGGGGAAGCAGGAGTCTCCTTTTTCTCAATGGCTGGTTCGGAGTTTATGGAAATGCTGGTTGGGGTTGGTGCTTCTAGAGTAAGAGATTTGTTCAATAATGCTAAAAAAGCAGCCCCATCTATCATATTTATTGACGAAATTGATGCTATTGGACGACAAAGAGGACTGGGTCTTTCTGGAGGGCATGACGAAAGAGAGCAAACTCTTAATCAAATTTTGGTAGAGATGGATGGTTTTACTCCCAATGATAATGTCATAATTTTGGCTGCAACTAATAGAGGTGATCTTCTTGATCCGGCCCTACTTCGCCCGGGTCGTTTTGATCGCCGGGTCGTTTTAGATTTGCCGGACGTGGAAGATCGTCAGGCAATTCTAGCTATTCATGCTCGAGGCAAGCCTTTTATTAAAGATGTCAATTGGAAAAGTGTCGCCGAGAGAACCGTTGGTTTTTCTGGAGCTGATTTGGAAAATATGCTTAATGAAGCCGCTATTTTAGCTGCCAGAGAAAATAGAAATTCAATTAATGCTGAAGATATTGAAGAAGCAGCTACTAAAGTTAAACTTGGCCCGGAGAAGAAACGACTTCAATCTAAAGAGGAAAGAAGAATGACTGCTTATCACGAAGCTGGTCATGCGGTGGTAAGTTTTGTTTTACCTCATATCGATCCTGTTCACCGGATTTCCATTGTTTCTCGGGGAGTAGCGATGGGTTTTACCTTAATTCCTCCTAAGAAAGATCGCTATACTGAAACCAAAAGCCATCTTTTGGAAACGGTTGCCACTCTTTTGGGGGGTCGAGCTGCCGAAGAATTAATTTTTAATGAATTTACCGGAGGGGCAGCTTCAGACATCAATCAAGCAACAAGAATTGCCCGCCAGATGGTAGTTGATTTAGGGATGAGTTCATTGGGGCCAATTTATTTAGGGCCGCAAGTTGAAACTACAGAATGGGGTCGTAGTTGGGCTCAACCTTCTGAAATCAGTCCAGGAATGCAATCTAAAGTTGATGGAGAGATTAAAAAAATTGTCGACGAATCATACCAGAGGGCATTGGAAATTTTGAAAAAGTCAAAAAAGAAATTAGCTATCATTGCTGATAAGCTAGTTAAGCAGGAAACTTTGGAGGGTGAAGAGTTTGAAAGGTTAATGAAAAAAAGTTGATTTAAAGTGAATGAAACGTTTAGTTTTAATTGATGGCCATGCTATTCTCCACCGAGCTTATCATGCTTTCCCTTTAACTTTAAAAACACATAGAGGTGAATTGGTTAATGCAGTTTATGGTTTTAGTAGGATATTCTTAACTGTTCTTGAGGATTTAAAACCTCAATATTTAGCTGTTGCCTTTGATTTACCCCAACCGACTTTTCGTCATCAGGAATATGTTGGTTATCAAGTCCAACGACCAGAAATGGACAGAGAATTATCAGGACAAATTGAAAGAGTTTACCAGATTGTCAAGGCTTTAAACATCCCGATTTTTACTGCTCCTGGTTTCGAGGCAGACGATGTGGTGGGAACGCTGGCAAAACAAGCTCAAAACCTAGAGGTTATAATTGTCACCGGAGATAGAGACATTATGCAGTTGGTTAATAAAAAGGTAAAGGTTTATTCTCCACGGAAGGGTTTTGCCGAACCAGAGATTTTTGATGAAAAAAAAGTTAAAGAATTTTTAGGAGTTATACCTAAACAAATTATTGACTATAAAGCTTTAATTGGTGATTCTTCTGATAATTATCCAGGGGTTTCAGGTATCGGTCCTAAAACAGCGGTTAAATTACTTTCACAATTTAAATCATTAAAAAAAATTTATAAAAACTTAGCTAAAATTGAACCTGTTTTAAGGGAAAAACTTAAACAAGGTAAAGAAGCAGCCATGTTATCTCAGAGATTAGCGACTATTGTTACTAAAGTTCCCTTAAAATTAAAGCTTAAAGCTTGTTTGGTTCATGATTATGATCAGGAAAAAGCGATAAGATTATTTGAAGAGCTAGAGTTTAGAAGTCTAATCAGAAAATTACCAGGGATAGAAAGAGTTAGAGAAGAAAAAAAAGATAAAAATCATCAAATGAGTTTAATTTGAAAACAAAAACTTGTTTTTAGCAGAACCTTGTTTTTTCAAAATGAAAGTTGCTTTAGTTCACGACTATCTTAAGGAATATGGGGGAGCGGAAAGAGTTCTCCATGCTTTAACTGAAATTTGGCCGAAAGCACCGATTTATACTGCTTTTTGTGATCGAAATTCAACTACTGGCAAGGCTTTTGTCCAAAAAAAAATTATTGAATCATGGCTAGCCCCTTTAATTAAATATAGAAATCTTTACAGTCCATTGAGATTTTTAGCTCCAGTTATCTGGCATAATTTTGATTTTACTGACTATGATATAGTAGTTACTTCTTCGTCTTGGTATATTACTCGCGGTTTTAAAGCTGGACCAAAAACAAAAGTTTTTTGTTATTGTCATACTCCGCCTCGTTATCTTTATGGTTATCAAACTTCGATTGAATGGCAGCGTTATTGGCCAGTGAAAATTTATGCTTTACTAGTTAATCATTTCTTGCGGCTTTATGATTTTCGTTCGGCTCAAACAGTCGATCGATTTATTGTTAATTCTAAGAATACCCGAAATAGAGTAAAGAAGTTTTATCGTCGTGAGGCGACGATTATTTACCCGCCGGTGGGAGTTGAAGAAATTAGAAGAGCTACCCAGGATTTAAGGCCCAGTAATTATTTTTTAGTAGTTTCAAGAGTTGTTGGGGCTAAAGGTATCGAATTGGCAATGAAGGTTGCCCAAAAATTAAAAACCCCTTTAAAAATTGTTGGCGAAAAAGCCGGTTTATATTGGCTTACTCAAAACATGAATTGTTTACAAAATAAATATGTAGAGTTTGTCGGTCGAGTATCTGACAAAGAACTTTATAGATATTATGGACAATGTAAGGCTTTTTTAGCTCTAGCTACTGATGAAGATTTTGGGATTACTCCTGTTGAGGCGATGGCAGCTGGTCGGCCAGTGATTGCTTTTCGTGGCGGTGGCTATTTAGAGTCAATTATTGAAGGTAAAACAGGTGAGTTTTTCAACAGACCAACAGTGGAAAGCTTAGCCGATGTTTTAAAAAACTTTCAGCCGAAAAAATACAAACCAGAAGATTGTATTGCCCAAGCCAAAAAATTTAGTAAGGAAAGGTTTAAAAAAGAAGTCAAAGAATTTATTGAAAAAAATGCCGGAACTTCCAGAAGTTGAAACCATCAGAAGAGATTTAGAAAAGCTGATTATTGGCTATAGGGTTTTGGGTGTTGAAACTGATTCACCCAAACAGGTTCAACCTTCTTTAGCGACAGTTAGAAGAGCCATTGTCGGGGCAAGTATTAAAAAAGTTCAAAGAAGAGCCAAGATTCTTCAGATTTTCTTTTCCAACGAAAAGATTATTATTATTCATTTAAAGCTAACAGGAAGATTACTAGTTAGAAGGAGAGGGGATAGGAAAGATGATTGGCAACATATTGTGCTGAGTTTAAGCGGAGACAAAGAATTACGTTTTGCCGATCCCCGAAAGTTTGGCTGGTTCCGTTTAATAAAAGGTAAAAAAGAGCTTCAAAAAATCCTGGAAGAATTTGGTCCGGAGCCTTTTGATGATTTAACCTTGCCAATTTTTCAAAAAATTCTAGCTTCCACCAGTCGACCGGTAAAGATTGTTTTAATGGATCAGCAGAAAATCTCCGGGATTGGTAATATTTATTCTAATGAAGCTTTGTTTTTAGCAAAAATCAATCCGCGGCAACCGGCTAATAAAGTTACTAAACAAGAAGGGAAAAAGCTCTATCAAGCCTTAGAAGAAGTTTTAAAAGCGGGAATCAAATATCGAGGGGCTTCTGACCAATATTATTTAGACGCCCTAGGACATAAAGGGTCTTTTCAAGAACATTTTCTTGTTTATAAGCGCCAAGGAAAGAAATGTTTGGCCTGTTCAGGAGTTGTTAAAAGGATTAACTTAGGGGGAAGAGGAACTTTTTACTGCCCTCAATGCCAAAAATGATTATAAAGCAGATTCATCTCCAAAATTTCCGTAATTATTCTTTAAAAGAATTTACCTTTAGTCAGGGGATTAATTTAGTTGTTGGTCCTAATACAGCTGGTAAGACTAATTTACTGGAGGCAATTTATCTTTTATCTTCTCGTCGGTCTTTCCGAGCAAGACTAGAGGA
>CAZQCJ010000043.1:0-9666 GCA_964591885.1 uncultured Gammaproteobacteria bacterium | reverse complement strand
TCCAAACCAATTACTATCGCAACCAAACAAGCCTGAACAAAATGACGCCCAATCAGAGGGGTTTTCATTTCAAAAGTCTTTTTGGTTTGATTGTCTCGATAAGCTAAAAGGAAGGTTGTCCCCTTAAAACCAACTTGAATTTTTTCTGCCCAAAAATCACATTTTTCTTTATCTGTTCCATAGAAAACGACCCTGGCCTGAAGACTTTTAGCCATTGGCCGCACCAGTTTGTCATCGCCGTTTAAAACCGCCAAACCATTCCGCGGTAAAGCTAACAAAAGCTTCTTTTTTTCCTTAATGATATTTGCCAATGAACCTAAATGTTTTTCATCGGCATGAGTGGGATTAATCCCGGTTAAAACAGCTATCTGGGGTTTAACCAAACTTAAATGAAAATCCATTTCATTGAGATGATCAACCCCATATTCCAAAACAATTTTTTGGTGTTGGGGGCGAATTTTTAAAAGAGTAATCGGTAAATTGTAGTTAGTATCTAAATTTAAATCGGTTTGAAGAGTTTTAAACTTTTCACTTAAAACCTGAAAAACAGCACGGGCAGTATTGGTTTTACCGTAACTGCCGGTTATGCCGATAACAGTCACTTGAGAATTAAGTTTTAGCCAAATTTTGGCTATAATTCTTCTGGTTCGATGAAAAATTCTTTTAATCATCATCAATTCTTTTAATTTGAGCTCCTAATTCCTTTAGCCTTAAATCCAAATCTTCATAACCTCGCTGGATATGCCCTTCATCTAACAAAACACTTTCTCCTTCAGCCAGCAAAGCGGCCAGCATTAAAGTCGCTCCAGCCCGGATATCAATTACTTTCATTTTTCTCCCTTTTAATTTCGTTGGCCCGAAAACACGAGCAGCATGGAAATTATCATTCCAATCATCATCTAAGTTGAAATTATAGAAATTTTCCGGATTTTTAACTTCAGGGTTAAAGAGTTCAATTTTTGCCCCCATCTCCAGTAAATCCTGAATAAAACCAAAGCGATATTCATAAACTGTTTCTATAATCTCACTTTGGCCTTGAGCCTGAGTCATTAAAGTTGTCCATAAAGCCTGCCAGTCAGTCATAAAACCAGGATGAGCCGCAGTCATAATGTCAGTTGCTTTAAGCGGCTCTTCAGACCAGAAACGCAAACCATAGTGGTCAGTTTCATAACATCCACCAGCTTCTTTAACCTTATCTAAAAAAGGCGTTAAGTGCTCGGCTCGGGCATTTTCGATAATAATGTCGCCTTTGGTTGCCAAGGCTGCACAAGCATAGGAGACAGCTTCATTACGGTCAGGAATAGCCTTGTGAATTGTTCCTTTTAATTTTTTTACCCCCTCAATCTTAATCATCCGCTTGGGTAGCCTTTTGATTTTAGCTCCCATTTTGTTCAAGAAATCGATCAAGTCATCAACTTCAATTTCCAAGGCTGCATTTTCCAAAAGAGTTGTCCCTTTAGCCAAAACTGCGGCCATAATTAAAGTCTCCGTCCCGGTGTGAGTGTTTTTGGCAAAACGATATTTGGTTCCTTTTAAAGCTTGGCATTCAAGCCGAATAAAACCGTCAACATTTTTTACTCTTACCCCCAAAGCTTTTAATCCTTCTAAATGCCGGTCAATCGGACGCCGGCCAATCTGATCTCCACCAGGTAAAGGCAGATAAGCCTGGCCAAAACGAGCCAATAATGGCCCGGCAAACATTATTGAAGCTCGGGATTTATAGCCTAAATCCTGGGGGATACGAAAAGACTTTAATTTATCAGGATTAACAAAGATAGTTCCTTTGCCAGGACTCTTAACCTGACCACCTAAAATCTCAATAACTTCTTTGGTAATTCCTACATCACCAATCCGAGAAATATCCAGCAGGCGCGATTCTCCTTCAGCCAATAAAGAAGCAATCATCATCTTAAAACTGGAGTTCTTCGCTCCGCCAATTCTTACTGCTCCCCTAAGGGGTTTACCACCTTTAATAATATATTTCGTCATAGAAACAAGGTTCTTATTTGCTTGCCATTTTCGTCTAAAATAATAATCTCCGGCTGAAGAATTATCTTAAATCTATCTTCAACCATTCTTTGAGCCAGCGCTATTAATTCTAACACATCAGTGGCTTTGGCCCCGCCTAAATTAACAATAAAATTGGCGTGTTTTTTGGAAATCTGCGCCTTGCCGATTGTTTTTCCTTTTAAACCACAGGCTTCAATTAGCGAACCAGCTGATTTTGGTTTGGGGTTAACAAAAACACTCCCCGCTGAAAATTCTTTAGGTTGTCTCTGTCGTTTAATTAAATTCTCTTTAATCTTTTCTTTAATTTCTTTTTTATTACCCTTTTTTAATTCAAACTCTACTTCTAAAATTATTTCCTTGCTTTTTTTAAAACGGCTCTGGCGATAAGCAAAATGGCATTCTTCTTGATTCAACCATTCGAGCTGATTGTTTTTATCTAAAATTCTCACCTTTTTTACTTTATCGCCAATATTTTCTTGCCAAGCTCCGGCATTGCCAAAGACTGCCCCGCCAACCGTCCCATAGATCCCAGCCATAAACTCCAAACCGGTCAGCGAATTTTCAGTTGCTATTTTAATTAATTCATCCAATAAAACACTTGCTCTTGCCGTAACTCTGCAATTTCTTACCTTTAAACTTCCTTTTTTTATTTTTATCACCATGCCTCGAAAACCTTTATCACTGAACAAAACATTTGACCCGCTACCAAGAATAAAAAAGGGGATTTTTTCCTTTTGGCAAAAAGTGATAGCCTTAATCAAATCTTTTTCTGTTCCAGCTTGATAAAACCAATCAGCTGGACCACCAATATGGAAAGTTGTGTAATTTGATAAAAGTTGATTTTTTTTATAAATTCTAGCCATTTAGTTGCTCTAAAATTTGTCTGGCAAGCTGGTATGATTTACCAGCCCCAAAAACAATAATCACATTGCCTTTTTGGGCTTTTGCTTTTATTTTTTCTGCCACTTTTCCAAAATCTTCAATATATTCTGCTTTATTCCCAATCTTTCGGGCTAAATCTTCCGCCTTAACAACAGGATTAATTTTTTCGCGTCCTGGATAAATAGCAGTGATAATAATCTCGTCAGCCAGCTTTAAAACTTTAGCAAAATTATCTGAGAAAAGTTTTAAACGAGAGTATTGATGCGGTTCAAAAACTGCCCAGATTTTCTGCTTTGGGTATTTTTGTCTGGCAGCTTTTAAAGTTGCTTCCACCGCCGTCGGGTGGACAGCATAGTCTTCATAAATTTTAATGCCTTCCTTTTCACCAATTAAATCAAAACGCCGACTGATGCCCTTAAAATTTGCCAAAGCGGTTTTTATTTTATTAAAATCAATCTTTAATTCTTTTCCACAGGCAATGGCTGCCCTGGCATTAAACTCATTGTGAACTCCGGGAACACTAAGACTAAAAACTTCTCCACGGTAAAAATCAACCACCTTAACTTTCTCTTTGTTTAACCAAGGCTCCATCTTGGCTAAAAGCTTTTGTGAACCCTTGTCTTCTTTATTAATAATTAATATCTTCGGTTTTTTTATTTTTTGAATAAATTCAGCAAAGGATGATAAAAAATGATTAAAATCTCTAAAAAACTCCGGATGATCCATTTCCAAATTATTAATAACAATTATTCCCGGAGAATAATTTAAAAAATTATTATTAAACTCGTCGGCTTCACAGACAAAATATTTCGAACGGCCAAAACGAACCGTCGCTTCCCATTGAGGAACAATGGCGCCAACTTCAACTGTAGGGTCTAGCCCCCCTTGTTCCATCATTAAACCAATCATGGCTGTTATGGTTGATTTACCGTGAGTTCCGGCAATAGCAATAACGGTTTTACCCTTTTGTAAAAAGCCACCCAGAAATTCCTGCCAAGTCATTAAAAAGCCCTGTTTTTTGGCTTCTTTAATTTCGGGATGAAGCGGCGTGGTAAAAAGAACCGCTGGGGAAACAGCCAGAATATCAACATTCTTTAGATGGTTAACATCATGGCCAATAAAATATTTGATACCAGATTTGGCTAGAGTATGAGAATAAGCAGTTTCTTTTGCTAAATCACAACCACTGACTTCAAAGCCATATTTTTTAGCTAAAATCGCGACTCCAGCCAAAGCACTGCCGCCAATTCCCATAAAATGAACATGTATTTTTTTCTTTTTAAGCATTAATTATTCTTCCCTTCCAGGGCTTTTTGTACAGCCTGGTGCTCACTCCATGGCCTTTCGGTTTTACCATAAGACATTGATTGCTCATGACCTTTACCGCAAGTAACAATGACATCGCCTTTTTGGGCCAATTTCTGAATGGCAAACTTGATGGCTTCAGTTCGGTCAGCCACCCTGAACAAAGTCTTGTTTTCTTGAGCTCCTTTTTTAAAAGCACCTTGGGCAATCTGATTAATAATCTGATTAACGTCTTCGGTACGCGGATCCTCAGCTGTTAAAACCATCAGATCAGCATATTTTGCCGCCATTTCTCCCATCAGTGCTCTTTTTCTAACATCCCTTAAGCCGGCACTGCCAAAAACAGTTATTAATCTACCTTTAACCGGAACAATCTTTCCCAAAGCAATCAAAACGTTTTTTAGACTATTAGTGGTACTGGCAAAATCAATAAAAACCCTAAAACCAAAATTATTTTTTATTTCTTCTAATCTCCCTTTAACGCCAGGAAAGCTAGCCAAAGCCTGCTTGATAATTTTCTTGGGAGTTCCTAAAGAGGAAGCAGTGGCAACAGCTGCTAAGCAATTATATTGATTGTAGGTCCCCAGAAGAGGCGTTTTAAAAGGGAAATTGCGAGGAGTAAAATTTGCTTTGTTTTTTAAAGCATAGCTGATAATTTTAATTCTCTTTTTTCTTAATTTCTCCTTTAAATAAGCAAATGATTGATCGTCGCGATTTAAAATTCCAACTTCCACCCGATCAAAAAGTTTAGCCTTGGCTTTCAAATAATTAAGATAAGTTTGGTGATAATCAAGATGTTCATGGGTAATATTGGTTACCACTCCTATTTTAAAACCACAACCAAAAAATCTATTTTGAACCAAACCATGAGAAGTCGCTTCCAAAACCACATACTCAAAGCCTTGATTAACAACTTCTCTTAAGAGTTTCTGGAGTTTCCAAGAATCAGGCGAAGTTACATGAAAGCCGGTATCAATTTCCTTTTGACCGATTTTAGCAGAGACTGTAGAAATCAAAGCTGCTTTTTTACCCCAATGAACTAAAATATAATCAATTAGGCTTGTCGTTGTTGTTTTGCCGTCGGTTCCAGTTACCCCAATAACCTTTAATTTTCTGGCTGGATAACGAAACCAAAGAACAGCCAGAATGGCTAAGGGTAAATGTTTGAACTTATTAACCACCCAGTTGGGGAAAAGGGCTCTGGTTTTCTCGCCAAGATAGCTTTGCCTGAATTTAGACCACAACATTGTTTAACTCTATTGTTTGACTCTCTCTATTATAATTGATGAGGCTTAAAAAAGCTAAGAATTAGGTTGAATCTTTTTATAGGTAAAAATTTCCTCGGCGATATCAAACCATAAAGGAGCCGCTGTTTCCGCTCCCCAAGGAGAAGAACTTGGCTCTTTTAAAGTTACTAGCATTACAAATTGAGGATCATCAGCTGGGGCAAAACCAATAAAGGAGGCAATGGTTTTTTCTTCATCATAATGTCCGGCCACCGGGATTTGGGCCGTGCCGGTTTTACCGGCAATGCGATAACCTTTAGGTTTAGCCCATTGAGCTTCACCGTTATCCACGGCATTAACCATCATTTCTGTCATCATCATTGTGGTTGAGGATTTTAAAATCTGTTCCCCTATTTTGGGTTTAATTTCGATTGTTCCCTCTTCACTCATAATTTTCTGGACAATAAAGGGAGTAACAAGATAACCGCCATTGGCAATGGCTGCTGCGGCCCGCGTCATTTGTAAAGGGGTTAGGGCAATTCCTTGACCAAAACAAGCAGTCGCTAAATCAATTTGCTTCCATTCTTTCAAATCACGAAGTTTAGGTGAAGTTTCATCTTCCAAATCAATTCCAGTTAACTGCCCCAAGCCAAATTTGTTTAAGTAAGCAACCATTTTTTCTTTACCCAATTTTTCTCCGACAAAGACCATCCCCACATTGTCGGAGTGCTGAATAACTTCAGTCATCGTTGAGTTAGGGAAATATTCTTCATTCCAGGTTTTAACAGTATAATCAGAAATAATCCTTGGCCCAGAACATTGGTCACAATGTGTTTCCGGTTTAACCACATTTTCATTTAAAGCCGCGGCCATCACCAAAATTTTAAAAGTCGAACCAGGTTCATAGAAAAAGGAAACAGCTGGATTAGGATAAATTTCTTTCTCAAAGGAAGCATAATTTTCCGGATCGTAATTAGGCCAAGCTGCCATGCCTAATATTGCCCCGGTTTTAGGCTCCATGACTACCACTGAACCGCTTGAAGCCCCATAGCGTCTTAGACCTTCTTGCAGCTTTTCCGAAATTAAATATTGAATGGTGCGGTCAATCGTTGTTAAAAGAGTCCGCCCATCATATTCCTCTTCTCTCTTAACCTCACCAATTAAAATCGGTTTACCAGAAGCATCCTTTTCTCTTCTTAAAAAGCCTGATCGACCCTTAAGCTCCAAATCATAATAGCCCTCTAAACCAAAATAGCCCTTTTTCTGTCCATTAATATCACTGCCAACAAAGCCTAAAAGATAAGCGCTGGCCGAACCTTCAGGGTAGCTTCTCTTTTGCTCTTCTTCAAAACCAATGCCCTCAAGTTTTAAATCTTCTATCTGTGATTTTACTTCGCGAGAAACTTCATGTTTTAAAGGTACCCAAACCAAATCAGAACGAGCCAGTCTTTCCTTAATCAAACCTGCCATTGTGGCTGGATTATTCGGTTCCAAAAGAGGCGATAGTTTATCGGCAATCGTTTCGGCTTTGTCTTTGACCTCCGGTAAAGAAGCAAAAACTAAAAAAGCCTCTTTATTAGAGGCTAGAGGAGCACCATCACTGGCTAAAATTTCCCCTCTTTTAGCCGGAATCTCAAAAGAAATCCAATGTTGGTTTTCCGCCAGAGCCGCTAAATTAGAAAAGGAAAATATTTGCCAATAAAACAAACGAGCTGAAATCAAAAAACCAATTAAGATAAAAAAGATTAAAAGAAAGTTAACCCGCCAATTCGAGCCCATCTCACCTCCCAACATTAATATTTGTTTTTTCTAAGGCTACAGGAACTTGAGGGGTCAAACTTAAAAAATTATTGGCTTTTACCAAGCCTAATTTACCTGCTTCTGAAGCAATCCGATTTAAAGAACCCATCTTGTTGATTTCTTCGCTTAATAATTGGTTCTCTTTTTTAATCAAGCTAGCTTTTTCCTCCAACTGGCGCATCTGCTCACCAGTAGTCGCTAAACAATGAGCCATAATCAGCTGTAAGCCAGCTAAAAACAAGACTAAAATTATAATCAAATGAATTAATTTTATTTTTGGTTTTTTCTCGATATTCTTTTTCATTTAAACTTTCTCCCCAATTCTTAACTTGGCGCTCCGACTACGGGGATTTTGTCTAATTTCTTCTATCCCTGGAGTAATCGGCTTTTTAGTTATAATTTTTATCTGTCCCAGATTCTCTTTTTCCTTTAAGAAATTCTTGACAAGCCTATCTTCGCCAGAATGAAAACTAATCACTGCCAATCTCCCGTTGCTTTTCAGAATTTCTAAGGAGGCTGGTAAGGCCTCTTTCAGATTATTCAATTCATCGTTAACCGCTATTCTCAAGGCCTGAAAGACTTGAGTGGCAGGATGAATCTTCCCTTTTCTCGGCTTAACTTTTAAAATAATTTCAACCAGCTGCTGGCAAGTTAAAATCGGCTTTAAACGACGGGCCTCAACAACAACTCCAGCCAAGCGCCGAGCCAGCTTTTCTTCGCCCAATTTTTGAAAAAGTTTTTCCAGTTCATTTTTATTTAAACCATTGATTAAATCAGCGGCAGTTACCTTTAAGCTTGGGTCCATTCTCATATCCAACGGACCCTCCAGATTAAAAGAAAAACCGCGTTCAGGCGTTTCCAACTGGTGCCAAGAAACACCTAAGTCAAGTAAAACTCCATCAAGCGGAACAAAATTGTTCTCTTTGGCAATTTTAGCTAAATCCTTAAAATTTCCCCGAACAAGACGCCAGGTAGCATTATTTAATCCCCGGTTTTCAACCGAGGAAGGGCAGGCAGTAGTTAAATACTCCCTGGCGCTTGCTAAAGCTTCGGGGTCGCAATCTAAAGCTAAAATTTTTCCACCAAGTTTTAAAATAGCTTGGGCGTGTCCGCCCCCGCCAACTGTTCCGTCAAGATACTTTCCGTTTTTTTTTACTTTTAAAGCTTCAACTGATTCTTTTAAAAGGACCGGCTGGTGAAAAACGTTCATTGCTTTTTTCCACCAACCTTATTTTGAGCAAAGTGAGAAACAAGCTCTCCTTTATTCAGCCTTTCGGCGATTTCTTCAGCGTGCTCATCAAGATATTTTTGATGTTTGTCCCAATTGGCTTTATCCCATATCTCTACCCGATTCAAGAGACCAACAAAAACAACTTCTTCTTTTAGGCCGGCGTATTGCCGCAAGGAAAGAGGGATAACCAACCTTCCCTGACTGTCTAGTTCAATCTCAAAGGCACCACCAACCAAAAACCTGTCGGTATCCCGGCTAGGAGCAGTAATAAAAGGTTTCTCTTCAATTTTTTTTAAAAGTTCTTGCCACTGTTTTTGAGAAATAATCACCAAACAATTCTCATACCACTGGCCAACAACCACATTCTTGCTTAATTCTTGACGATATCTTGAAGGAACAGCTGTCCTTCCTTTATAATTAATTTTGGCTTGATAATTTCCTAATAGCATCTGCCTACCCTACACCACTTTACACCACTTTTTTCCATTCTGACCTATTTTTATACCCCTTGTCAAGGGGCAGTTGTGAAAACAAAAACCATTTTTAACTTGAAATACATAAATTGCAGTAAATCTATAGATTATCTTAAAAGGAAAGCAAGGATGACAAAGAAAGATTTGTTCTCTTAATAACCCCTGTTTAGTAATTAAACAAAATTCAAAAAATTTTGTTAACCAGACAGGGGTAATTTTTTGCCTATTTTTAGAAGATTTTTATTCTGTCACAAAGAAAGAGCCTAAAGAATTAACCGTGGCCGTTAAAATATTGTCTTCTATTTCAACATCCTCTTGTTCATCAGAAGAACTGCCGTCAAACAAAAACAATTTCGCTAAAGTTGAAGGCTCTAAGAGATTGATGGTTAAAACCGAACCCTTAGCTAAAGAAGAACCGGCCGTAAAAATACCATAAGGTCCGGCTATAACTTTTTCCTCAATTTCTTCTGGCAAGCCAACCGTTGACATTGTTATATAAAAAGTACTGGCATTAAAACTATCAGCCAGCTTAAAATCTCCGTCTATTGAGCCTAATTCTTCATCGCCTTGCTGCAAATGAAAATCTGTTTCAAATTTTCTGGTGCCTTCTGCTCCGCGGAAACGTAAAGTCAAAGTCCCCTGTTCGACTCCTTCATCATATTTGCAAACATCTCTGGAACATGTTCCTAAAAGAAGCTTACGAGAAACTTCGGTTTCACCTGAAGAAAGTTCAATAGAA
>CAZQCJ010000042.1:0-3658 GCA_964591885.1 uncultured Gammaproteobacteria bacterium | reverse complement strand
GCTGGGAGACTAGGATTCGAACCTAGATACACAGGTTCAGAGCCTGCGGTCCTACCATTAGACGATCTCCCATTGTTACTTCATGATTTTAGCAAATTTTGAAGCTGGAAACAAGAAAAAGTTTATGATATCTTTAGCTTAATGAAAATAATGAAATGGTTGACTCCGGGTTTGCTTCTTTTAGCTGGTTTGGTTTTATATCTTTCCAGCCGAAATTTTTTGCAGGAAACTTCTTGTGGTTGCGGTCCGCCTTCAGCAGAAGAGAATGGAGAATACATGATTGATGAAAAACAAGCAGTTTTTAATAATGAAAAAGTTGATTATCAATTAGCAGAATTAACTCCAGGTTTTGAATCTTTGGCTGGTCAGGAAGGTGCGGTTTTAGGAACAACTACCGACGAACGCTGGATTGAAGTTGATCTTTCCGAGCAAAAGTTAAGAGCCCATAACGGTTATAATATTGATTATGAGTTTTTAATTTCTTCAGGTAAATGGGCTCGGACACCTATTGGTGAATTTCGTATCTGGGTAAAACTAAAATATACCAAGATGGAAGGGGGTAAAAAAGAAAATAATACCTATTATTATTTGCCAAATGTTCCTTATACCCAGTACTTTTATAAAGGTTATGGATTACATGGAACTTACTGGCATAATAATTTTGGTGTTCCAATGAGCCACGGTTGTATAAATATGGCTATTCCTGATGCGGAGAAGCTTTTTTATTGGACTTCACCCTTGTTATCACAAGGTAAATCAGTGGCTTATTCTTCCAAAGAAGAGCCGGGGACAAGAGTCATCATTCATGAATAAAAAATAGCCTTGACACTTAGCAGTTATTATGTTAGACTGCTAAGAAAGAAATTATTTTATGTCAATTCTTTTAGAACCAACTAAAGAGAAAGTTTTGCCGATTGTTCCTATTCGTGAAGGAGTTGTTTTCCCGCATACGGAGACAATTTTAAGCTTTGGTCGGCCTAAATCAATTGCCGCAGTAGAAGCCGCCTATAAAACTGATCAGTTAATTGCCTTCTTTACTCAAAAGAATCCTCGTAATCTTAATCCTAATCAAAATGATTTATATTCCTTGGGATCTTTAGCTAAGGTGGAGAAACTTTTGTATGTTGGTAAAGTTAGCTTAAATGCCTGGGTTAAAGTCTTAAAGAGAGTTAAATTAGAATCAATCGAAGCTCAAAAACCTTTTTTTGTTGGTAGAATTATGGAAATTCCTGATGTCGTAGAAGATTCCGAGGAGATAAAAGTTTTAGCTAAAAATGTAGTGGAGAGTTTACAGAAAACGGTTAATTTGGGGAAAACAGTTGATTTTATGACAATAATGAAATTAATGGAAGGCAATAGTCCCCCCTATAAATTGGCTGACCAAATTTCTTATATTCTTGATTTGGAAACAGAGAAGAAGCAAAAGCTTTTAGAAACCCTTTCTGTTAAAGAAAGATTAACTAAGGCTTTTCAATTCTTGAATAGTGAAATTAAAGTTCTTCAGCTGGAAAGAGAGATTGATTCCAAAACCCAAAGCCGTTTTGATAAATCAATGAAAGAAGCTGTTTTACGAGAGAGGAAAAGAACTATTGAAGAAGAATTAGGTGATTTGTCTGGTGAAGATAATGAAATGAAAGAGCTGGAGTTAAAAATTAAGAAAGCAAAAATGCCGGCAGCTGTAGCCCAAAAAGCTCAAAAAGAATTAAAAAGGTTAACTTCTTTAAATCCGGCTCATCCAGAATATGGCTATATCCGTACTTATTTAGATTGGTTAACTGATATGCCTTGGCAAATTTTTACGCCCAATAACAGTTCAATTACCAAAGCTGGCAAGATTCTAGATGAGGATCATTATGCTTTAAAGAAAGTTAAGGAAAGAATTATTGAATATCTGGCAGTAATGAAATTAAAAGAAAAAATTAAGAAGCCTAAAGGAGCAGAAAATGAGAAAGGAACAACCATTTTATGTTTTATTGGCCCGCCGGGAGTTGGTAAAACCTCAATTGGCAAATCCATTGCTCGAGCTCTGGGGAGAAAATTTTTAAGAGCTAGTTTAGGTGGGGTTAGGGATGAGGCGGAAATCAGAGGTCATCGTCGAACTTATGTCGGCGCCATGCCTGGACGGATTATCCAAGGAATAAAAAATGTTGGGACCAACAATCCTGTTTTTATGTTAGATGAAATTGACAAAATCGGAATTGATTTCCGTGGTGATCCTTCGGCTGCTTTGTTAGAAGCTTTAGACCCAGAACAGAACAACGAATTTTCCGACCATTATTTAGAGGTTCCTTTTGATTTATCTAAAGTGATGTTTATTACCACTGGCAATATTTTAGATACTATTCCACCGGCTCTGCGTGACCGCATGGAGGTAATTCATTTCCCCGGTTATACTGAAGACGAGAAATTCCATATTGCCCAAAACTTTTTATTTAAAAAACAGCTTTTAGCTAATGGCTTAGACCAAAAATCTCTAACCATTGCTGATAAAGCTCTTCACGAAATTATTCAAAAGTATACTCGAGAAGCTGGTGTCCGTGAGTTAGAACGGTGCTTGGCCACAATTTGTCGTAAAATTGCCCGCAAAATTGCTGAGAAAAAAAAGGTGAACAAGCTAATTAAAAAGGAAGATGTGGAAAAGTATTTAGGGCCTAGAAAATATTCAGAAACACTGGCTGAGAAAAAAGACGAAATTGGTATTTCTACTGGCTTGGCTTATACCCAAGCCGGAGGGGACATTTTATTAATTGAAGTAGCCTTAATGCCTGGTAAAGGCAATTTGTTACTGACGGGTAAGTTAGGTAAAGTGATGCAGGAATCGGCTAAGGCAGCTTTTTCTTACGTTAGAAGTCGTTGGCAGGCTTTGAATCTAAAAAAAGGATTTTATAAAGATTTGGATGTTCATATCCATGTGCCGGAAGGAGCGGTTCCCAAAGACGGGCCTTCAGCCGGAGCAGCGATAACTATGGCTTTAATCTCGGCTTTTACTAAAAAACCCACCAGAAGAGAGGTAGGATTGACTGGAGAGATTACTTTAAGAGGTAGAATTTTGGAGATCGGTGGAATAAAAGAAAAAGTTTTAGCAGCACATCGGGCTGGATTGAAAACAGTTATTTTGCCTAAAGAAAACAAAAAAGATTTAGAGGAAATCCCCAAAAAAGTCAAAAAGGATATTAAGTTTGTTTTTGTTTCTCACATGGACGAGGTTGTTAAAATCGCCCTCAAAAAATCCTCAAAATAAATTTTTAATAAATAATTTAAAGACTTTCGGCTAAAGAATAATTCTTTGAAGATTTCTATTGATTAAATATTTAGTAGTTAAATATAAAGAACCCACTGATCAGTTTGAGATTTTGTTTTGTAAAACAAAAAATATTCAATCAGTGGGTTTTATTCTTTTCTAAGAGTAAAAAGTTTTGTTTTTTATTTTCTTTTTTTGAATCTAGAGAGAAGTATTGTTCCTGCACCACCAAGTAATATTAGAGCTGAACCTCCTAGCCAATAAAAAGGTTCTAGGCCTGTAGATGGTAATTCTTCAGGAGACTTAACTTCTTCTACAGCAGCTTCAGCTTCAGGTTCTGGTTCAGGTTCTGGTTCAGGTTCTGGTTCAGGTTCTGGTTCAGGTTCTGGTTCAGGTTCTGGTTCAGGTTCTGGTTCA
>CAZQCJ010000041.1:0-5664 GCA_964591885.1 uncultured Gammaproteobacteria bacterium | reverse complement strand
TTAAATAATTTATGCTCAATATTTTTTTGGTTAGATATATTAAAATATTAAATGATGATCGATATTGCCAAATTATCAGACGAAGAGATTGTCAAATTAGTTCGAGAAAAAGATAAAGAACTCTATAGCCATATTATTCGTCGCTATCAAAATAAACTTATGCGGTATGTTATTTCTTTAGTTACTAATGAAGCAAAAGCTGCTGACGTTGTCCAGGAAACCTTTATTAAAGCTTATGTTAATCTTAACAATTTTAATCTTAAAAAGAAGTTTAGTAGTTGGATTTACCGCATTGCTCATAACGAAAGCATGAATACATTTCGTTACAAAAAACAAATATCTTTATTTGATAACATTGATTTTGACAGTGGTGTCAATTTAGAAGATGATTTGCTAAAAAAGGAGCTGCAGGTATACGTCAAGGAGTGTTTTGCGCAAATGCCAATTATCTATAGAGAGCCATTATCACTTTATTTTTTAGAAGAAAAATCTTATGAAGAAATAAGTGATATTTTAAGAATGCCCATCGGTACGGTGGGGACAAGAATCAATCGTGCTAAATTAATTATGAAAAAAATATGCCAAAAAATAAAAAGTTAATATCATTTAAATCAAAAAAAATAGACTTTGAAAAAGAAGTGATGTCTAAAGTAGATTTAGGTGAGATTATTATGAGGCCAAAGTGGTATTTTCTTGCCGGCTCAATCTTAATGTTTTTAGGTCTTATTGGCTTGGGAATGGGAGCAATCTTTCTTATTAATTTGATTCTTTTTCTTATTCGTCGGCATGGATTGATGGGCCAATGGCGCTTAGAAATTATTTTAAACAGTTTTCCTTTATGGATACCAATACTTGCTGTTTTAGCTATTGCGGCTGGTATTTGGCTTTTAAGGAACTATGATTTTTCTTACAAAAAAAACTTTATTTTAATAATAATTGTTTTTATTTCCTCGATTATTATTTCCGCTTGGCTAGTTGATAGTCTTGGTGTCAACGAAGCTTGGTCAAGACGAGGACCAATGAGAAAGTTTTATCAGCAGCTAGAATTAAAAAACAGTAATTTTCTAAAAAGAGAAGGGCAAAGAAAAATAGAGGATGAGAGAACTAAACCTTCTTACAATCAGAATCGGTAAATGTGTTATCTTTAAAGTATAAGCAAGAATAAAGAAAGGAGGTGAAGAAAATAATGGTTGTAAAGAAAATTACTATTTGTTTATCAATTTTTGCAATTCTATTTTCTCCTAGCTTTATATCAGCTCAAGGTTCTCAAGTGGGCCAGAATCAAAGCGGAGAAGGAATTCAGCAACAAGAAAGAATCCAGGATCCAGCTACTCATAGTGTGGATACAGCTTCACCGGGGAATCAAGTCCAAAACCAAAATCAGGTTCAAATCCAGAACCAAAGCGAGGATAGCCAGCTGATGATTGAGACTCAAGAGCAGGAAGGTTTGCAGGTTAATAAGCCCAATCCAAAAAGCCAAACGGCAAGAGAAAACATGAGTCAAGTGGCTGAAAAAGTTGAAGAACTTTTAGCTATCCCTGGATATCAAGGCGGTATTGGTGATCAGGTTAAAGAGATTGCTCAAGCACAAAAGCAATCTCAAGCCCAAATTGAGACAGAATTAGATAAGCTTGAAGCTAAGAGTGGTTTTATCAAAAGACTATTTGGTCCTGATTACAAAGCTATCAAAAATTTAAATCAGCAGATGGAGCAGAATAGACTAAGAATCCAACAACTTGAAGAGCTAGTCAATCAGGTTCAAAATCAGGCTGATCAAAATCAAATAGAGGAAACCATTCAAGCTTTGAATCAACAAAATATTGCCCTGCAGGAACAAATACAGGCAGAAGAAAAAATAGGAAGTTTGTTTGGGTGGTTGCTAAGGTTACTCAATCGCTAAGTTGATAATTTGAACTTAAAAAGAGAACAGTTTTAATAAAAAAAGATATTATTTTTCATTTGTTTTGCCTTTCTAAGATTGGGTAAAAGCTTCAAGTGAAGATTTTTAGATTGATTAAAGTAGCGCTAATAGTTTGGTTGATAGCGACTTGAAAAAACTTTAATCAAAATGATAAACTTTTTTTAGACGGAATAGAAAGGGGGTGAGAAAAAAATGATAGAGTCTTTTAATCTTGTTTTGGAAGCGCTTAAGCAACTGTGGGTTCAGATGGTGGTTTTTGTTCCAAAAGTAATTATTGCCATAGTTATTTGGTTTGTCGGTAAATACCTTATTAACCTCGGAGTTGTTTTAATTAGAAAAATTGACATCAAAGCGCTTAAGATTGACAATTATTTGGTAAGAATTTTTTCTAGCGTTATCTTGGTAGTAGGCAAGATCCTTTTGATTTTGGTAATTCTTGACTTTCTAGGAATTGGAAGCACAATATTAGGAGCAATTGCCAATGGGCTGACTCTTACGGTAGCAATTGTATTAGGGTTATCGTTTGGAAGAGCTTTGGAGGGGGATGCTAAAGAGATGGTTCAACAGTTCAAGAAACATCTAGGTAAAAAATAATAAAAAAAGAAGCTCTCCTGCTTAACTGAAAGGGGTATTAAACAGGTAAACAAGCCGCTAGGTAATTTTACCCAAAAATAATCCGAACATTGTTTGCGGTGGAGAGTTAGATTGGAGTTAATGTAATTTGTTGAGAAAATGAAACCTTCAAAAGATTACTTTCAAAAAATCCTAATCAAGAAATTTTAATTCTTTTTGCAATAAAGGAATGTTTTTCCAATGATAAAAAAAGAACTTAGAAAAATTAAAGAAGAGGTTTTGAATTGTAAAAAATGTTCTTTATATAAAGAAAGAATCAGTGGCGGGTTTTATCCGGTGATTGGAGAAGGAAATCATCAGGCAAAAATAATGTTTGTGGGTGAAGCTCCGGGGTTACAGGAAGCCAAGACTGGCCGGCCTTTTTGCGGAGCTGCAGGGAAAATTTTGGATGAACTTTTAGATTCAGTTGGGATTAAAAGAGAAGAAGTCTATATTGCAAATTTATTAAAGTGTCGGCCTCCGGAAAATCGTGACCCTCAACCGGAGGAAATTAAAATTTGTGCTTCTTACCTGGAAAGGCAGATTGAGATTATTAAACCAAAAGTAATTTGTCTTTTAGGAAGATATTCAATGAAATTCTTGATGGAAAAATTTAGAATGAAGGAGCAAAAAGAAGGAATCAGTAAAATTCACGGGAGACTCTTTGAAAGCAAGAGCCTTTTCCAGAATATGGCCATAATACCATTTTATCATCCAGCTGTAGCTACTTATAATCCAAATATGAAAGAAATTCTGATGAAAGATTTTAAGATTTTAGAAAAATTTAAGTCGTAAGATTACTACTTTCTTTAATTTTTTTGTTATAATGAATTACTGTGGGAAAATCCCTAGTAATTGTTTTTTGGCTCTTAATAGGATTTTTTATCTTCATTGTCTGTCAATTTGTCCTTCCTAGCCTGAGATTTTTATTAAGGGGGAATTTCTTTTTATTCCCCTTCTTGATTTTCTTTTTATTAGGGATTTTTTTAATGGTTTTAACTATTAAAGGAAAGGTAGCTGGAAAATTGAAGAAGTTTTTATTATTGACCGGTGCTTCAGCGATAGGATTCCTTCTTTTTATTATTTTACATAATTTAATTTATGGCCTTTTTATATTTTTCTTTGGGGAAAACTTTTGGGAAAGAATAGGCCTAGGAGACGAACCTTTATTTTTTATTTTGGCAACTATTGTTTGCCCAATAACTTTTGTAATCGGTGTAGTTGGGAGTGGAGGGTTGCTTTTTAGGAAAAAGTTAAAAAAGACTGCTGATGATTTTTTGCCTTAATTAGTTTTCCTCTAATTGCTGAATAGGAGTAGATTCTGCTATACTTATTAGAACTTTTTAGTTTAGCGAAATTTGATGACAATGAAAAAAATCAAAATCAGCAAAGATCTAAGCCTGAATGTTTTTGATTCCGGACAGCAGAGAAAATATCAGACTGATTTAACCGTAGTTTTTATTCATGGAGGAACAGGCTCACTTTTAAACTGGAAATATCAGTTAAACTTTTTCTCCGACAGATATCGAACAGTTGCTTATGATTGGCGAGGTTGTGGTCATTCAGATGAAGCCCCAAGCTATACTTTTGATGATCATTATGATGATTTTTTAAAACTTATGAAAGCTTTAGGTGTTTCTAATAAAGTTATTTTGATAGCTCACAGTTATGGTTCTTTGATTGCTCAAAAATATATTAGAGAATTTGGGGCAGAAAAATTTGTTAGCGTCAGTCTTGGTTTAGAAGGGGGAGTAGGTTTCTTGCTTAGGTTATTACTAAGTTTGCCAAAACTTTTACAAATACAAATTTATCGTCGCTGTTTGATACCTAAAAACCCTTTTTTAACCAAACGCTTTTTAGCTTCCAAAAAAACATCAATAGAGAAAGTAAAAGAAGCTTTAGCAGACAATAGATTGCCTTCTTTGGAATTTTTTATTGGCTTGAGGACTTTTCGAAAAAATGAACCCTTAGAATGGATGAAAAATTATCAGGAGAAAATGCTAATTATTAGCGGTCAAGAAGACAGAAGAGTCAAGGTTAAACATATTAAAAAGATTAACCATTTTCTACCTCAGGTAAAAATCGAAATTATTCAAGACGCTGGTCATATTGTTCCCTATGAAGTCCCGGAGTATTTTAATAATTTAATCGAGACCTTTATTGAAAATCGTTATCCATCTGTTGTAAAAAACTTCTGCGCCAAATAAGACTTTTAAAAACTAGCTTAAAAAACTTAAGCGTGTCAATAAACTTATTAACTTCACTGACAAAGCCTTCATAATAAATGGTAGAGATGGGTAAATTTTTAATTTTATAATTTAACCAGCAAGCCTTGAGGATTAATTCTGGCTCGGTTTCAAAATTTTTGGTTTTAAGTTCAATATTTTTAATAACTTTAGCGCTAATATAGCGAAAGCCTGACTGAACATCTTCGATTTTTTGTTTGGCTAATTTTGAAATAAGCCAGGAAGTAAAATAATTAGTGGTTAGACGAAGAAAAGGCATTCCTTGCACATTTTGGAAACGACTGCCGATAATCAGATCGGGCTTTTCTTCTTCAATCATTTGGAGGAATTTTTTAATTTCCCTGGCATCATGTTGGGCGTCGCCATCTAGAGTAATAACCCCTTGATAACCTTTTTTAATCGCATATTTGAAACCAGTATCTAAAGCTGCTCCTTTGCCTTTATTCTTAGGGTGTTGAAGAAGAATTAGGGGATATTTTTTGCTTTTCTTTAGTTTTTTAACTACTCTTTCTGTTTGATCGATTGAGCCGTCGTTAATAATAATAATGTCAAGCGAATAAATAGCACAGTTTTTGATAACTTGACTAATATATTTTTCTTCATTGTAGGCAGGAATTAGAAGAGCAATTTTTCTACTTGTTTCCATTATTAATAATTATAATGGTAATTATAAAAGGAAGAAAGTTTTTTGACAAATTGATAACTATCGCCAAAACTCCAAAAAATGGTAAGATAAAAGAAAACATACCTTTTTGACAATTAGAGAGGGGGTGAGGAAATCGTGTGTTTAAAAAAAGAAACCTGGCGACCTTTATCAAAAGCTTTAATGTTTTTAGCTTTATTAGCTGTAGCTGCGGCAGCTTGGGGTTTTTTATATTCTGATTT
>CAZQCJ010000040.1:0-8005 GCA_964591885.1 uncultured Gammaproteobacteria bacterium | reverse complement strand
CTTGCCAAGTAATATAAATCTTTTCCCTTGAGTTTAAATAGCTAACAAAACATCTTTCAAAATTAACAAAGCATAAAGATTCTTTGCCAACCCTATCTTCATCCCCAGATAAGGGTAATGATCCCTGAATAAACCTCTGATTAACATTGAAATTACTACTTCTCGGAACCTCAAAAGGAATAATAAAATCTTTTGGTTGAACCACTAAAAAAAGTAACCAAAAACCAAGAGCAAAACTCATTAACGCCAAAAACAGTGATAAAATTTTCCATCTCATTTTTTACCTTCCTTGCCTTGTTGTTAAAGTACGCCTAAAATTTAGACATTTGAATTATAAAATAATCCTATAATCTTGTCAATGTTAAGTTACCTTAAACCGCCAATCACGCGGAATTTATTCAGCAACTTTTCGTCTTCCAAAATTTTACCGCAGCCTCTAACCACGCAAGTTTGTGGCTCTTCTGCTATCCAAACTGGAATCTTGGTTTCTTCAGATACTAATTTATCTAAACCTTGAATTAAAGAACCGCCACCACAAAGAACAATCCCCTTGCTAACAATATCTGTGGTTAGTTCTGGTGGAGCTTCTTCAACGACTTCGGCAATCTGCTCAATAATCTGGTTAATGATTGGCGAGATAGCTTCTCTGATCTCCTGAGCACTGATTTTGATTGATTTTGGCAAACCATTACCCAAATCACGGCCGCGAATTACCAATTGCCTTTCTTTAATTTCAGCTGCTTTTTCTTTAGAAACCAAATGTGAGGGTGGCAAGGCTGAACCCAACTGAATTTTAATCTCTTCAGCTGAAGCTTGGCCTAAAAGCAAGGAATATTTCAGTTTAATAAAATTAACTAAAGCCTCATCTATTTCATCACCAGCTACCCGCAAACAGCGATTAATAACAATTCCCCCTAAAGAGATTAAAGCAATTTCCGTTGTCCCCCCGCCAATATCAACAACTAAAACCCCTTGAGGTTGATCCACTGGTAAACCAATGCCAATCGCCGCGGCCATTGGCTCTTCAATTAAATAGGCTCTTCTGGCCCCGGCACTTAAAGCCGCATCCTGAACTGCTTTTTGTTCAACTTCAGTTACCCCTGAAGGAATACCAATAACTACCCGCGGTCTGATAATTTTACTTAAAAGCTGACCACCAGAAGAAAGATCTTCAAGAAAAAATTTAAGCATCGCCACCGTCGCTTCAAAATCGGCAATAACCCCGTCTTGAAGTGGTCTAACCGTCTCAATCATCAAAGGTGTTTTCCCAACCATCTTTTTAGCTTTATGGCCAATGGCTAAAATCTCTTTTGTTTTCTTATTTCTGGCCACCACCGACGGTTCACGAACCACGACCCCTTTATCTTTAATAAAAATAAAAGTATTGGCTGTCCCTAAATCAATGGCAATATCAGAGGAAAACAAAGAGAAAAAAGAGTTAAACATTAAATTAATTTTATCACACTACCAACAGCTATGATATACTTGCTTTATGCTCCGTCTCAATAAAATCTGTCAGCAAATTATTACCTTTTCTTTTTTCCTTCTTTTCTTTTTTATTCCTCTAATCATGACCCCTTGGAACTATGAGCTTTTTGAATTTAACAAGATGCTCTTGGTTTACTTTTTAACTACTATTATCATTTCTTCCTGGCTAGTAAGAATGATTATCAAAAGAAAAATTTTCTTTCAGCGCAGTTTCTGGGATATTCCTCTTTTAATTTTTCTCTTTTCTCAATTTTTGAGCTTTCTCTTCTCCATTGACCAGCACACTTCCTTTTGGGGTTATTACTCCAGGTTTAATGGTGGTTTATTATCAATCATTTGTTTCTCTCTTTTATATTGGGCTTTTACTAGTAACATGGACAGAAAAAATACTTTACGCCTCATCTCCTTCACCCTTATTAGTTCAGCCTTAGTAGCTATTTATGGTATTGCTGAACATTTCGGCATTGACGCCAAACAATGGGTTCAAGACGTTCGCGCCCGGGTCTTTTCTACTCTTGGTCAACCCAACTGGCTCGCTGCCTGGTTAATCACCCTTGTCCCTTTAACATGGGGTTTCATCCTAAGGCTAAAGTCAAAAAAACAAAGTTTCATTTTCTACCTATTATTTACTATCCTTCTTCTGTGCTTTTTATACACCAAGTCACGCTCCGGCCTTTTAGGTTTAGGCGTTTCTTTCCTTTCTTTTTGGGGTCTTGTTTTTTGGCTTAGACGCTTTGAATTAAAAAAAATAGTAAAACCCTTTTTAATTATCACCTCTCTTCTAATTATTTTTAATCTTTTTGTCTTTACCCCTTGGCAGCCGAAATTTTTAAACTTTAAGTCAGAAACAACTCAAACCCCAAATGCAAGTCAGGGAATTCCCACTGGCGGTACGGAATCTGGTGAAATCCGCAAAATCGTTTGGCAAGGAGCTTTAGCTATCTGGAAACATCACCCTTCTTTAGGCACTGGCCCAGAAACTTTCGCTTATTCCTACCATTGGTATCGTCCTCGCGAACATAATGATGTCTCCGAATGGGATTTTCTCTATAACAAAGCCCACAATGAATATCTCAATTACATGGCTACAACAGGAACCTTAGGAATAATAAGCTATTTAATCCTTATCGGCAGTTTCATTTTCTGGATTCTCAAAAAATGTTTTCTTAAAAAAGAAAATTTATTATTAATTTCTCTACTAACTGGTTTTATTAATATTTTAGTTACCAATTTTTTTGGTTTCTCGGTTGTTCCCATCTCAACCTTATTTTTCCTCTTTCCTGCCATAAGTGTCGTTTTAATAAAAGAAGAAAAAGAAAAGAAAGAAAAAGCCAAAAAACAACCTTTAATATCTCTTTGGCAGTGGTTAATCCTTGGAGGAATTTTACTTTTTACTTTTTATTTTCTCTTTTCTACTCTGAAATACTGGTACGCTGATACCCGCTTTGCTCTGGGGGAAAAATTAAACAAAAGCAGTGAAAGTAATAAAGCTTTTCCTCTTTTACAGAAAGCGATTGCTCTTCGACCTTTTGAACCAATCTACTACGACGAGTTAGCCCTTTCGGCCGCTGGTCTAGCTGTTAGCGCTGCCAAACAAGAGCAAGCTAGTCTTTCAGCTCAATTGGTTGATTTAGCCATTAGCTCTTCAGACCGTTCTTTAAAAATCAGCCCCTATAATCTCAATTTTTGGAAGAATCGCACTCGTGTTTTTTACTCTCTGGCAGAAATTAAGGAAGAATATACTCAACAAGCTCTGGAATCTTTACTGATGGCTAATAAACTAGCTCCTACTGACGCCAAGATTGTTTATAATCTGGCTTTAGTTTACGCCAAAGTTAATCAAGAAGAAACAGCCATCAAAACTTTGGAAGATGCTGTCCAACTTAAACCAAACTACGATCAAGCCCGTTACGCTTTGGCTTTGTTCTATGAACAAAAAAATGAAATCGACAAAGCCAAAGAGCAGCTAAACTACATTTTGGAGAAAATTAACCCCAATCATGAAACAGCTCTTGAGAAACTTAAAAATTTAAAGTAAATTTAAACTATAAAAGCAAGAACAAACTATGGAAAAAGACTATAGTATTGTCTTAATCAAACCTGACGGTATCAAAAAAGCTCTTATTGGTGAAATTATTTCCCGCTTTGAAAAAGTTGGCTTGAATTTAATCGCCTGCAAATTAATTGTCATTGATGAAAATATCGCCATTAAACATTATGGCAGCAGTGATAAAAAATGGTTCAAAAATGTCGGGGAAAAATTGATTGAATTTTATAAAGAACACGGTAAAGATCCTCAAGAAGAAGTAGGAACTTTAAAACCAGAAGAAATAGGCAAAATTGTTCAAAAATGGAATGCTAATTATTTAACTGAAGGGCCAGTTTTAGCCATGATTTGGCAAGGACCGCACGCTATAGAAATCATCAGAAAAATTGTCGGTCATACTTACCCCGAATTAGCCACCCCAGGCACCATTAGGGGTGATTTCAGTTTTGAATCTCCTTTTTTAGCTAACTCCAGAAACAGAGCTATTCATAACTTAATCCATGCCTCTGGTTCAAGCAAAGAAGCCAAATTTGAAAGAGAACTTTGGTTTAAAGAAAAAGAAATCTTCGAAATAGAGGAATAATTAAGTGAAAGAAGCGCTTCTGTATCAAAAACTAAAGAAGCAGCAAGTCCGCTGTAATCTTTGCCAAAGGCGATGTCTAATTCCCGAAGGCGGCATTGGCTATTGTAAAACCCGTGTTAATAAAAAAGGCAAGCTTTATACTACTATCTACGCCCTTGCCTCAGCTGTTAATAATGACCCGATTGAGAAAAAGCCGGTCTTTCACTATAAACCCGGCTCTCAATGTCTTTCTCTAGGAACTTTCGGTTGCAATCTAAGATGTAAATTTTGCCAAAACTGGGATATTTCTTGGGCAGACGGGATAGTAGAAGCAGAACGCGGAACAAAAATTAGTCCTCAGCAAGCAATTAAAATGGCTCAAAAGTATCATTCAAAAGGAATCGCCATTACCTATAATGAACCAACCGTTTGGCTGGAATATTCACTGGATGTTTTTAAACTAGCTAAAAAGAACAATCTTTATACAGTTTGGGTTACCAACGGCTATGCAACTAAAGAAGCGATTAATGTTATTGCTCCTTATCTTGACGTTTACCGAGTTGACTTAAAATCTTTTGATAACCGTTTCTATCAAAAACTGACTAACGTTCCTAAGGCCAAGCCCATTTTTGAAACAACCAAATATATTCACCAGGAATATCCCCAGATTCATCTTGAATGTATTACCAATATTATCCCTGGCTGGAACGATTCTAATAAAAATCTGAAGCAGATTGCCCAATGGATTTTTAAAAATCTTGGTCCTAAAACCCCCTGGCATGTCACTCGTTTCTTCCCTTATGCTGAGCTGAGTAACCTTCCCCCTACTCCTCCGCAAACTCTTTTTAGAGCTCGGGAGATTGGTTTAAAACAGGGCTTGCAATTTGTTTACATCGGCAATATGGAAGTAGAAAAAGAAGATGATACCATTTGCCCAAAATGTGGCAATTTGGCTGTTAGAAGAACCGGCTACCTGACAGAAGTTCTAGGAGTTGACCAAAAAGGCCGCTGTCTTGATTGCCAAGAAAATTTAAATATTAAAAGATAAGTGTTTATCTATAATGATTGTTTTTGCCTGTTTTGCCCCTCACCCGCCACTGATTTTGCCTTCTGTAGGCTCCCTTATTGACCGACAAAAGGTAAAAAAAACCATTGAGTCTTTGGAGTCTTTAGGAAAAACAATGGCTAAAGTTAAACCGGATTTAATTATTATTTCTTCTCCCCATCCTGATTGGGGTTTTGAAGTCCCTCTTTATTTTCTAAGCAAAAATTATAAAAACAAAGCCGATAAGATTAAACCTATTCTAACTGATTTTGAATCTCCGCAAGTCCACTTCCAAAGAGGTCAAGAGATAATTAAAAACCTTCCCAAGAATAAGAAAGTTGCCTGGATTGCCAGCGGTGATATGTCTCACCGCCTTAAAGAAGACAGTCCTTATGGTTTCCATCCTTCTGGACCTCAATTCGACCAGGAATTTATTAAGCTTTTAAAGAAAAAAGACATTCAAGGTATTTTGAATATTAATCCTAAAATTACTGAAGAAGCCGGACAATGCGGTTTGACAAGTTTCTGCATGCTCTTAGGAGCCCTAAGCGCTGATAAAGCTCATTGGCAACCGGAAGTTCTCTCTTATGAAAGCCCCTTTGGCGTTGGTTATTTAGTAACTAATTTCAAAATAAAAAAGAGATAATAAAAAAGAGATAATAAAAAAAGAAAAAAAATAGAAATGGATGCTTATCTTAATCTAGCCAAACAAACGATTGAAACCTTTATTAAAACAGGGAAAATTATCTCCCTGCCAGAAGATTTGCCCAAAGAAATGTTAACTCGTCGAGCTGGTGTTTTTGTTTCTCTTCATTTAAAAAACGGTTCTTTAAGAGGTTGCATTGGCACTTTTGCCCCTGCTAAGAAAAACATTGCTTTGGAAATTATCGCTAATGCCCTTTCTTCAGCCACTCAAGACCCAAGATTCCCCCCAGTAAGCAAAGAAGAATTATCAAAGCTCACCTATTCTGTTGATATTCTTTCTACTTCAAAAACTGTATCAAAAGATAAACTTTCAGATCCGAAAAAGTACGGACTGATTATTTCCAGCCAAGACGGGAGAAAAGGTTTACTTCTCCCCAACCTTCCTGGTATTAAAACAATTGAAGAACAAATTAAAATCTGCCGGGTAAAAGCCGGTGTTAATCCTTGGGAGCCAATTAACTACCACACCTTCACTGTTGAACGCCATTCAGAACATTAAAAACCTCTTTATTATGAATTATGATATAATTTAAGTATGGTTCAGAAAATCGTGATTGTCCCCAACCCGCTTTTAAGACAAAAATCAAAACAAGTGAGAAAAATTGATAAAAAAATCAAAAAAGTCATTGTTGATTTACTAGAAACTGTTAAAAAAGCCAGTGAGCCTGAAGGTTTAGGTCTTTCAGCCATCCAAATCGGGCAAACTTTGAGAATTTTTGTGGCTAAAGTCGGAAAAAACTTTGAGGTTTTTGTCAATCCTAAAATTATCTCTGCTTCTAAAAAAACCCTTAAAGACGTTCTTAAAAAAGAGCAACAGTTTTTTGAGGGTTGTCTCTCTATCCCCGGAATCTACGGCTTTGTCAATCGACCCTACAAAATTAAACTTGAATGGCAGGATGAAAAGGGAAAGAAGAAAGCTAAAGAATTCAAAAACCAGATTGCTGTTTGTCTCCAGCATGAGCTTGATCACCTTAACGGGATTTTATTTACCGACCGTATTTTGAAACAAAAAGGGAAAATCTACGAACTTAAAGGAAACAAAAAAAACGATAGTTTATTTAAAGAAGTAGATTTATTATAAGTAAACTTGTTTCTAGTAAAATAAGTAAACTTGTTTCTGGCGAAATGAAAACAAAAGTTGTTTTTTTTGGTTCTGACCAATACAGCGCTAAAGTTCTTGAGATTTTAAAAAAATCCCCTGATCTGGAAATTCTTAAAATTATTAAGGATAAAAGAGAGCTGAAATCTCTTAAAAAAGACGATTTTCAACCTGATATCGGTATTGTTGCCTCTTTTGGCGCTTTAATCACTGCTGATATTATTAATTGGCCGAAAAAGGGATTTTTAAACCTTCATCCATCGCTTCTACCCAAATATCGAGGCCCAACACCAGTTCCAAGTGCTATTTTAAACAGAGAAAAAGAAACCGGCTTAACAATTATTAAAGTCGACGAACAGATTGATCACGGACCAATTGTTTTTCAACTCAAAGAATTAATAAAAGCTAATGATACCAGTGAATCGCTACTCAATCGCCTTTTTACTTTAGGCGGTGAAACTTTAATAACTATTCTCCCCTCTTACCTCGAAGGGAAAATTGAATTACGTGAACAAGATCATTCTCAAGCTACTTATAGTCAAAAATTAACTAAGGAGAACGGGAAAGTTGATTGGAGCAAACCAGCCGAACATCTAGAAAGATTTATCAGAACTATGTTTCCCTGGCCTGGAGCCTGGGGTGAAATTAAAATAAATAATCAAACCAAACGTCTTAAAATTTTAAAAGCTCATCTGGAGAACAAAAAATTAGTTTTAGACATGGTTCAGCTTGAAGGGAAAAAACCGGTTACTTGGAAGCAGTTTTTAGAGGGTTATCCGCAGATAAAGCTTCCTTTTTAACCTTAGCTTGAGGCTGTTGAGCTTTAACTTTTCTCAAACACTTAGTGCAAAGCAACCACTTGCCTTTTTTTCCTTTTAAAAAGCCTTTGAAAACATGAAGATTAGGTTCAAAAACTTTAAGGGTTTTTTGAGCGCGCTGACGCCACTTTCCTCCAGCCACACCCCGCTGATGGCGGTGGCTCCGCCCAATCATTCTTTTTTTACCGCATAAATCACATCTGTAAGACATAAAGATATCTGTTATAATAACACAAAAGCT
>CAZQCJ010000039.1:0-6112 GCA_964591885.1 uncultured Gammaproteobacteria bacterium | reverse complement strand
TTTGGGTCTTCCCCTGCTTCTACCATTCTGGCCAGATAATATAAAGCGGCATTAACATCAGAGGCCCTCATGCTTTTAATAAAAGCGCTGATAATATTGAAATGTTCTTCACCTTTTTTATCATAAAGAAGGTATTCTTTTTGAACAGCCTGCTTAATAATTTCTCGGTTAATTAATTGTTTTCTTTTGTTTTCAGCTTGAACAATTAATTTCGCCAATTCCAGAATATTTAAAGCATTGCGAGCATCACCATTACTTATTTGAACTAAAAAATCAATATCATCGTCTTTTATTTTTAATTTGAGGTATTTTATTGCTCGTTCAATTATTTTACCCAATTCTTTTTTATTAAGCTGATTCAATGTAAAAACTCTGCTTCTGGAAAGCAAGGGGCCGATAACCTCAAAAGAAGGATTTTCAGTTGTGGCCCCAATTAAAATAATAGTGCCGTTTTCTACATGAGGCAGAAAAGCATCTTGCTGGGCTTTGTTAAAACGATGAATTTCGTCCAAAAAGAAGATCGTTCTTTGTCTATAAACCTGAAGGCGTTCCTTGGCTTCTTTGACAATTTTACGGACGTCTTCTAGAGTAGTGGTGACCGCTGAAGCATGGACAAAATGACTTTTGGTGGCATTGGCGATAATCCGCGCCAGAGTTGTTTTACCGGAGCCTGGCGGACCCCAAAAAATCATGGAAACCAATTGATCCTTTTCAATAAGTTTTTTAATAACCCCGTCTTTACCAATCAAATGTTCTTGACCGACAAATTCCGATAATTTCTGCGGGCGTAGTTTATCAGCTAAGGGAAGAGAAGATTCCATAAGACAATTTTACGCCCGAAGAAAAACCAAAATCAAGAATCTATTCTTTAAAATCAATTCCCATTTCCAAAAGAGGTGGGGTTAAATAAGCTTCCTTTAAATCAGTCCCCTGAATTTTTTCTTCAAGTTTTTTTACTTCCTCTTCAATTTTCAGAAGAGCCGAGTCAGTAGCATAAAGCGAAGGCGAGGTTAATTCTTCTCTAAATTCCGTTGTTTCTGTTGGGGTTGGTTCTTCTAAAGACATTGTCTCGTTTTCTTTTTGGCTGAAACTGG
The DNA here is from genome assembly GCA_964591885.1 of uncultured Gammaproteobacteria bacterium. Lineage (GTDB taxonomy): Bacteria > Patescibacteriota > Microgenomatia > PFEM01 > JAPLYW01 > CAZQCJ01. The sequence continues at coordinate 5,018 of CAZQCJ010000039.1, read as the reverse complement.
TAAAAACAGCTACTGCCAAAAGCAAAATCAAAACTGTTCCGAAAAAGGAGACAAAAGCAATTAGTCTTTTCTTGTAAAAAGATGATTTTTCTGCGGCTGGCGGCAGGTTTTCGAAATCCTGTTCAATCGGCATATTTTAACTCCCGAATAATTTCCTTGAGATAAGAATTAGCTTCTTTTAAAAGCTGATGTGATTCTTCTAAGCTCGATTGGGCTTCATTGTAAACTCTGGTTTTACTCAAGCTTGATTTAATCTTGCTTAAATTCTGCTGGGCTTCAAATTGTTTTTCCTGGCTTTGAGTGAGACGGTTTTCTGCCTCCAACAGCCAGTGTTCGGCTAAGGAAGTGTTCTTGTCCCCTTTCAGTCGAATCTCCCCAATCTTTTCTTTTAAACTTTTTATTTTTTGGCTTATTTCTTCCCGTAATGATATTTCTTTACTGGTAAAAATAGCTCCCAAAGTTTCGTAGATTAAAACTTCAGTTTTTTGGTACTGCTCTTTGCTTTTTTCCGACAGGCTGATTATTTCTTCCAAAGTGTTGGCAAGATTAATTTCTTCTTGGTGTTGGCGGAACCATTGAACTTCATTATCTAGATTTGAAAAAAGAATATTTTGCTCATCACTGGAAAGACCTGGATTTTCCGTTAATTTTACCCTGAGGGCTGTGAGGTAAGTCTTAATAACTTCGTCTTGTTTTTGAAGCATTTCTTTTGTTTTCCCCAAAGCTTCGTTTTTGCTGGTTAGGGTTTTGTATTTTAAAAAAGTTTCTCTGGCCGTGAGATAGGTATTATAGGATTCACGGTAAAGATTGTAATTATAAACATAATCACCGTAAGCCCGGTCAAAATTGAGTTCTTGGGCAAAAGCAAAGCTGAAAAGGGAGAAAAAGCAAAGAGAAAAAATAAAGATAGCGGGCAGAGAGCGTTTCACAACTTTAGTTTAGCAAACTCTAGATGTTTAATTCAAGACCGTCATAGGCAATGTGGAAATTATTGCCACCGTTTTCTTGAACATATTTTTCTAATTCTTTATAGGTGCCGGTAATGTGACCAATATGGGTGAAATAACAAAGTTTAGGTTTTAATTCTTTGGCTAATCTAATCCCCTCTTCGATTGATTGATGGTTTCTTGTTTGTCCTTTAACTCCTAATGACGAACCGTCCAGAACCAGAAGATAAGCTTCTTTAAATTCTCTTCTTTCTTTTTTAGGCAAACGCTTGATGTCGGGAATATAAATAAAAATTTTGCTCTCTTTTATTTTGATAGCATAGCAAGCCGAATGATTATGGTGAACCGGCAGAAGGGTTGTCTTTAGATGATCAATTTGGATTAACTCTTTAGGAGAAACAATCTCCGGTTTAAATGGATAAAGCGGGTAACGATAAAATTGTTTTAAATTATTAAGAACCTCACGGGTGGCAATGATTTTTATTTCTTTTTCCTGGCGGTTGTAAAGATGATTTAAATCATAAAAGCCTAAGATATGATCTGGGTGGGCATGAGTTAAAATCAAATGGCTGATAGCTGATGGTTGGGGAACAAGATTTGAAAGCTGATGATAGATGTCAGGCGGGACATCAAGCAGAACAGAATCGTTAATCAAAACTGCCGGCCGGAGTCTTTTGTCTCGGGGGTCTTTGGATTGACAGAGAGGACATTGACAGCCTAAACGTGGCAAAGGCCAACCAGCTGAAGTCCCTAAAAATAATATTTTCATTTCAAGTAAAACAAAAAACAGATTTTTTTATTCGTATCTTAAAGCTTGAATTGGGTTTAACTTAGCCGCTCTTCCGGCTGGCAAAACCCCAAAGATAACACCAATAATTACTGACACTGAAAAAGCCAGAAGAACAGACCAGAAACTGACGGTTGTGGGGAGAAAACTTCTCATAGCTAAAGAACCGGCCGCACCAAGAATAATACCGATGATTCCTCCGGAAACCGAAAGAACAACTGATTCAATTAAAAACTGGACCATAATAATTTTAGGAGTGGCGCCAACAGCTTTTCTCAAGCCTATTTCCTTGGTTCTTTCTGTAACTGAAACTAGCATGATATTCATAATGCCGATACCGCCGACAATCAAAGAAATAGCGGCAATACCGGCTAAAGCGATGGTTAAAACACCCAAAACCTGAGCCACAACCGAGATAAGACTGCCGGTGTCTAAAACCGAAAAATCGTCCTCTTTTAAAGTCCTTAGAAGAATTGTTTCAATTTCTTCTTTAACTTCCTCAATGGGGATATCGTCTTTAGCTTGAACCCAGAAATATTGAACTTTATCCATATCAAAAGTTGTCATGGCTGTGGTAAAAGGGATAAAGACCTGGCTGTCCATATCAACTCCGCCAAAAGCGCCCTTTTCTTCTAAAACTCCAACAACCGTAAATTTATTGTCAACTAGAGTTACTCTTTTGCCAACCGGATTTTCATTGCCAAAAAGTTCATCAGCCACGGTTTTACCCAAAGCAATAACCTTTTTCCCGGCTTCTTGCTGTGAAGAGTTAAAAAAGGTTCCTTGGGTAGGATATTGGTTGCGAATCTCCGGATACTGGTAGCCGACGCCAGCCACTTGTATAGTTTTATTCCTGCCGGCGTAAGAAACAGTGCCATTGCTTTCAGAATAGCCCATGACTGCCTGCAGAGTGTTTGCCTTTTGCATCAATTCGCGATAATGGGCCAAAGTAAATTTTAAAGTACCTACTCCGGCTCCGGGAGTGCCGCTTGAGCCGCCACCACCGGCTTGGAATTCAAGGTTGCCGGGCATGATATAGAGAGAATTTGCCCCTAAATCCTGAAACTGGCTAGTAATATAAGCTTGTAAGCCGGAGCCAATGGAAATCAGGAGAATAACCGAAGAAACACCAATAATCAGACCCAGCATTGTTAGTAGAGACCTTAACTTATTGGCTCGTAAAGTGATGATGGCTAATTTAAACGTTTCCAGTAATTTGTCCATCTTGAATTCTGATAATTTTTTTGGCGTGTTTAGCGATATCTTGGTCATGGGTAACCAGGATAATGGTGTTGCCAGCTTTGTTTAAATCCTGAAAAATTTTAATAATCTCCGCCCCGGTTTTTGAATCTAAGTTGCCGGTTGGTTCGTCAGCAAGAATAATCAGTGGATGAGTAGCTAAAGCCCTGACAATAGCCACTCTTTGTTGTTCGCCGCCGGAAAGTTGATTGGGAAAATGATATATTCTTGAGGCTAAACCAAATTTTTCTAAACCCTCTTGAGCCTGTTTTTTTCTTTCTGTTGCTTCCAAACCTTTGTAAATCAAAGGCAGTTCAACATTAGCCAGGGCTGTAGTCCTGGGAATTAGATTGAAAGTTTGAAAAACAAAGCCGACTTTTTGATTACGGATTTGCGCTAATTCCGCTTCGGAAAGCTGAGAAACATCTTGCTCCTCAAAAATAACTTTACCGGAGGAGGCAGTGTCTAAACAGCCAATGATATGCATTAAGGTTGACTTGCCTGAACCTGAAGGCCCCATAATGGCGATAAAATCGCCTTTTTTAACCTTGAGATTAATATTTTTTAAGACCAGTAGATTTTGTGAGTCAAGCTGATAGGCTTTGTTGACATTTCGAAGCTCTAAGATAGGCATTTTATTTAATTTTGTCGCGGACAATAATCGTTTCGCCTTCATTCAGGCCTTTGGTAATTTGTGTTCTAATGTCAGTTGCCAGACCGGTTTCCACTTCAACTTCTTTGATTTGGCGTCCTTTGATACCCCGGACAAATTTTTTATCTTTCTTTTCCGCAATAGCCTCACTAGGAATGCTTAAAGCTTCTTTGATTTCGGAAAGGACAATTTCCAAATCGCCATTCATGCCAACTTTAAATTGCAGTTCTTCGTTTTCCGGCAGATAGACTTCAATCGGATAAGCTGTGCCGCCGCCCTTAGTGGCTACTGAAGCAAAACTAACTTTTGCTACCTCACCTTCGATTTCCTGGTCAAAATAAGCATCCAAAACAAGAATTACTTTTTGTCCGACTTTAACTTTCCCGATATCGGCTTCGTCAACATTGGCCACAAATTTCATTTTGCTGGGGTCAGCAATAGTAAAAGTAGCGGTTGCCGGAGTAATATTAACGCCGGCTACTGAAACATCAGCATGAGTGACAATTCCTTCAATCGGTGAAGTAATAGTTGCCAGTTTAATGGCCAGATTTTTAATCTCCACATCAGCAACGGCTTTGTCTAAGTCCCATTGGTTTTTCTCCAAAATTCTTTTAATAGTTTCAGTGATAATTTCATCTTTGTAAGTCACCTGACTGCTTTCTTCAAAATCATTCCTTTCTTTAGCATAATCTCGCAGGGTTTTTAAAAGACTTTGCTCCAGTTCTCTTTTATCTAAAGAAGCGATTGCTTGCCATTTTTTTACCTGATCTCCCTCTTTGACACCTACCCAGGTTAAAAGACCGGAAGTTTGGAATTTTAGTTCAACTTGATTTTCGGCCTGAAGCGTGCCTGAAGCAAAAACTGAATCAATTAAGTCTTCTTTTTGGACTTTGGCTGTTTCGTAGATTTCCTCAGGCCCGGTGGTAACCTTTTTAGTTGTTGGCCAGCCAATAGCAACAAGGAGAATGACCAGGATAAAAGCAGTGAGAATTTTATGTTTTTTGACAAAAGCAATAATTTTTTTCATTTGAGATTGAATCAAAACAAGCCTTATTATAGCAAAAAATGCCTTTTAGGGAAATGGCCAAAGATTAAGAAGTATTATTTTTTCTTTTTGGCGTAATACCAAATTAAAGCGATGATAATAACGGCAATAACAATGACAGTTAAGGTGGTGTTCATAAATTCTCTCACCCCTTTCTTAAGACTTAATTTAAATAATGATTAAGCTCCAACTCCCATTGAGTTTAATTTAGGAACTTTGAGAAATCTTTGTCAAGAAGATTATATGAAGGTAAGTGCCGGAGAGAGGACTCGAACCTCCAAGGGTTGCCCCACAGGATCCTAAATCCTGCGCGTCTACCAGTTCCGCCACTCCGGCTCTCAATAAAAT
>CAZQCJ010000038.1:0-2905 GCA_964591885.1 uncultured Gammaproteobacteria bacterium | reverse complement strand
GAAAGTGTCAGTTGACCTTTTAATGGCTTTGACAATATCAATTAAGCCTTCAGTCCGACCGTACTGGGTAAAATACCAGTTTTTATAAGAATAATCCCCCACTCTAATCTCTCCGGTATCATTATAAGTTGTTTCGGCCTTAAGCTTGCCTTCCTCTAAACCAGCCGCAGCAGTCACAATTTTAAACGTTGAGCCAGGCGGATAAATACCACTAATAGCTCGGTTAAAAAAAGGTTTTTGCGGATCATTTAGCAATTCTTGTAATTTCTCTTGCTGTGTTTGAAATTGTTGAGAATCTAAATCTTTAGCTTGATTCATTAAATTAGGATTAAAAGAAGGTGAAGAAACTAAAGCTAAAATTTCACCATTTTGAGGATTAGTTATTGCAACTGCTCCTGGTTTCCCTTCCAAAGACTCATAAGCAATTTGGGAAAGTTCAGCGTCAATTGTTAAATAAAGATTATTCCCGGGAAGAGGTTCTACCCGGCCAATTTCTCGAATTTTTTCTCCATGAGCATCAACTTCATAAATTTCTCCACCCTCTTGACCTCTAAGATAATCATCATATTCTTCTTCTATACCACCACGGCCAACCAAATCACCAAGTTTAAATTGGCCTTTTTCTACTTCTTCTCTATTAGCTTCTCCCAAATAACCTAGAAGATGAGCTAGAGCTTCGCCGTAGAGATATTCACGGCCGATATTAACTTTTAAGTCATCTGTTTCTCCTCTGGATTCCATTTTCAGGGCTTCTTCTCTGGAGATTAAAACAAACTCTGATGTCTGGATTTTTTTCCGGTAAACTGGTATGTTTCTCACTAATTCTTGTCCCTGAAAATCATAGATTATTCCCCTGGGAGCCGGTAGAATTTCCTTTTTAATACGATTGCCTTCAGCTAAACCACGATTTTTAGCACCAAAAATTATTTGAAGTTCAAAAAGACGAGCTAAAAGAAAAAGAAAAGCAACAGCTAAAAGCCCGTAAAAAATATAAGTCCTGCTTTTCATTTGAAACTCCTTAGTTTTACTTTCCTTTCGGAAACTCTGATAAAAAAACGTTGCCAACAAAAGCTAAAAAGAAAAGCTAGAATTGCCAAAATCAAACTTTTCTGCCAGCCTAAATAGCCAAAAACTGCTTGGTTGTAAAGCAGGCTTATCAAGAAAACAAAAATCGCCAGAAAAGGAACATAAGAAGCTTCAAATTTTTTTGAATAAAGGAACAGAAGTAGACTGGCCAGGAGAAAGATAAGGCTTGAAAGCCCAAGAGATGTTCCTTGCCCCAAATCAAGAAATAAACCACCCCAAAAAGCAAGATAAAAACTTTGCTGGCTAGGCTTTAAAGCCGCCACTATTAAAAGTAAAAGCAAAAGCAGGTTCAAAGGCAAAATTGAAGCCTGTAAAACAACTAAGATAAAAATAGGGATTAAAATTAAATAATTTTTCATTTTACTAAAAACAAAGTTGTTTATTTTTGTCAGAAACAAACTTGTTTATTTTGTCAGAAACAAACTTGCTTATTTTGTCAGGAACAAAGTTGTTTATTTTATTACAACAAAGACTATTCTTAATTTCTGATAATCAAGCAGAGATGAAGCCCGAGCCGTTTGATAAAGCTCGGCTGATTTCGGCAAAACTTCTTCAATCTGCCCGATTAATAATTCCGGCAACCAGTTTTCTTCACCACTGGTCACTATCAAGTCGCCTTTCTGAATTTGTTCTCCCTGTAAAACACGGTCTAAAAATAATTTGTCTTTGTATTGGCCCAATAACAAGCCTCTAGCCTGAATACTAGCTTGCCCTGCTTTTTTAATAACCACCGGAATTTTAACATTCGGACTATTAACCTTTTCTACTAAAGAAAAGTTTTCTTCGCTTTTAATAATTTTCCCCAGTAAAATGTTTTCGGAAATAACCATCATCCCTTCACTTACTTTATCTCTTAATCCTTTATCAATTTTCATTTGTTCATTCTGGCCAATAACCCTAGCTTCCAAAAAGTGCCATTGCGGCGGCAAAGGCGAACCTAGGAGTTTTTTAATTCTTTCATTCTCTTCTAAACATGAAGAAAGCTGGTTCTGGTCAACAGCCAACTGTCTTAATTTTCCCTCCAATTGGGTAATTTGCTCTCTTCTTTGAGTATCACCCAGACTACTAAAACCATCTTTTACTCCTTGATGGGTATTAAAAACCCCTCCTTCCAACCAAATTAAAGGACGACTTAAAAGACCTTTAAATTTTATTAACCAGCCTTTTTGATCAAAGAAAAAAAGAAGAAGGGAAATCAAAAAAGGAAGCAAAAAAAACAAGAGTGTTTTTCTTAATTTTTCGTCTTTCATGAGCTTATTCTAACATATTGGCCATCAAAAAAGCCGGCTTTAGGCCGACTCTTTTGAGAAAATAGGACAAGAAAATTTAAGTTGAGTTTGATAGCGGAGAAAAACCGCAAACAGCAATTACCGCTACCAAACTACCATCTAACAGGACTTTTAAACTTTAAATAACGAAAAAACTTAACAATCATCGTAATAATCCTTTTAATCACCTCTTCCCCTTTCTTACATTTTGCATTGCCCCCACAGGCTAAAATCCGATATTATTTATTCTTTCTCCTCGTTCTTCCAATTATGAAAGAGATCAACCAACCTAATCCAAAAAGTATTCCGATACTCACGAAATAAGTCTTGTCTAAAGCTCTTGCTTCAGAGACAATAAAAGCGTAAATAACTAGGATTCCGACTATTATCGCGAGGACAACTGTTATTGCAGTCTTTAGATAACTCCAAAAACTTTTACTACTTTCCATGTCTTTTGCTCCTTTTCTTACGATGTTTTTTAATATATTTTTATTTCTTGTCCTATTATAATTTTAATTTGCGACTGAAAATTGAATTTCAAAACAATTTTA
>CAZQCJ010000037.1:0-4640 GCA_964591885.1 uncultured Gammaproteobacteria bacterium | reverse complement strand
TTTACTTTAATGGCTTGTTTGGCTGTTCATGATAAAAAAGCTAGGGATAAAGATTTTTTAAAATTACTTCCTATAATTAAAAGAGAAGCAACGGATGAGCGAAATTTTGTTAGAAAAGCGGTTAATTGGGCTTTACGACAAATTGGGAAAAGAAACAAAAATTTAAATAAAGAAGCTATTAAGGTTGCCGAAGAGATTTTAAAGAAAAAAAATAAAACTGCGAAATGGATTGCAACTGATGCTCTCCGGGAATTAAACAGTAAGGCAGTTAAAAAAAGACTTTCGTGTTAAAATAAGCATAGCTTGTTTCTCGCAAGCTCGAAATAAAAAAAATGAGCAAAGACCGTTTTAAAAGAATTCTGATTGTTGTTTTTGTGGTTTTTTTAGTTTTAGTTGGAGCTAAGGTTTTTGCTGATTGGCAAGGGGAAAAGAGAACTCAAGGCGAAGCTCTTTCCCTGCCAACTAAAGAGATTAGTGAAAAGATTAATGATTTTGGTGAGCAAATTTTAGGAAAGGCAATTGAAGTTCTGCCTGGCGGAACAGAGATAAAAGAAAAAATAGAATCCCAGCCAGAACCTTTCTCTCAAGTGGAAGAAATGATTCAGGAAACCAAGCCTGAAGAAAAGGTGGAAAACAAAACTCAAGAGATTATCGAGATTATTAAACAATTACCGGCTGAACAGCTAGAAATAATTAAAAAGCAAATTTTTGAGGATTTTTGCCGGGAAATTTTGAAGGAATAATTAAAAAACCTCGTTTTGTAAAATCTTGTTTTTAAGAATTAATAAATTTTAATAATTAATAAAAATGGAAGAAATTAAAAAGAGAATTGAATTAGTCAAGCAAAAACTTAATTTGCCGGAAATTCAGCGCCAGATAAAAGAGATTGAAGTGCAATCTTCTTCACCTGAATTTTGGCAAAATCAAAGTGAAGCTAGTGAAAAAATGAAAAAACTAGGTGAATTACAAAAAGAATTAGAAGAAATTAGTCAACTGGAAAAACTTTTGACAATTGGTCAAAAAAACGAATTGGAAAAAAGACTGACCCAATTAGAGCTAAAAACCTTTCTTTCTGGGACCTATGACGCTTCTCCGGCAATTCTTTCGATTCATGCCGGTCAGGGTGGAGTGGAGGCTATGGATTGGGCAGCTATGCTTAAAAGAATGTACTTACGCTATTTTGAAAAGAAAAATTGGTCTTCTAAAATTATTGAAGAGACAATTGGTGAAGAAGCCGGTATTAAAAGCACGACCATGACTGTTGACGCTTTTTATGCTTATGGTTATTTGAAACTTGAAGCAGGAACTCATCGTTTAGTGCGTCAATCTCCGTTTAACGCTAATAAGTTGAGGCAAACCTCTTTTGCCCTAGTTGAAGTCCTGCCACAAATTAAAGAAACAACAGAGATTAAAATTAAAGAGAGTGATTTGGAGTGGAATTTTTTCCGGTCTTCTTCCCAAGGGGGGCAAAATGTCCAGAAAGTTTCCACGGCTGTTCGCTTAATTCATAAACCAACAAAGATTATTGTTACCTGCCAGACCCAGCGTTATCAGGAACAGAATCGGAAAATTGCTTTGGATTTACTGCGGGCTAAACTTTGGGCTTTAAGCGAGGAAAAAAGGAGAAAAGAAGAGAAAAGTCTTAGAAGAGGCAAAAAAATGGCTGCCTGGGGGACACAAATACGCTCTTATGTTTTACATCCCTACAAGATGGTCAAAGATTTGCGTACTGGTTATGAAAGCAATAATCCGGAAGCTGTTTTAAATGGTGATTTGGACGCTTTTCTTGAGGCAGAATTAAAAAGTATGATATGATAAAGAAGGAGGTGAAGATAAAGATGGAAGAACCAAATTTAGTTCAAGAATTTCCAACAGAATCAAAAAAAACAGATTGGAAAGGGATTTTGATTCCTTCCTTAATTATTTTGGCGATTGTGGCTGTTGGCACAGTAACGGGTTACCTTTTCTCAAAAAGAAGTAGTTCTCTCGGTGGTTCGGTTGAAAATAAGCAATTGACTGGCGGGGCAGAATTAGTTCAAGGGCCAGATGAGGTTGGTATTAAAGACGAAACGGCTTTCAAAGACACAACCCAAGGGAAAATTGAAATTAATGATAATGAGGAGATTACTGAAGGAAGTCATAAGCTTCTCCGTCCTGGTGGCCCCAGCCAGACAGCTTATCTCACCAGTTCTGTTTTGGATTTAAATCAGTTTAGGGGAAAATGTGTCCAGGTTTGGGGTGAAACTTTTGCTGGCCAGGAAGCCGCTTGGTTGATGGATGTTGGCCGGATTAAAATTCTTAATTCATGCCCTGAAGGCATTTAATTTATTAATTAATGGTGAAATTTGAGAATGTTACCAAAAAGTTTGGCGAATTAACTGCTCTTAACCGGGTAAGTTTTGAAATTAAAGAAGGTGAGTTTGTTTTTATTATTGGTCCTTGTGGAGCTGGCAAAAGTACCTTGGTTAAATTAATTTTAAGGGAATATTTGCCAACTGAAGGCCAAGTGAAAGTTAAAAATATTGATTTAAAGAATCTTCGTAAAAAAGAAATTCCCGAACACAGAAAAAAAATTGGCGTTGTTTTTCAGGATTTTAAGCTACTTTTTGACCGGACGGTTTTTGAAAATGTGGCTCTGGCTTTAAAGGTTGTTGGTGAAAAAGAAACGGAAATTGCCCAGAAGGTAACTAATGTTTTAGATTTAGTTGGTTTAAGCCAAAGAGCTGATTTTTTTCCTGTTCAACTTTCCGGCGGTGAACTCCAGCGGGTTTGTCTTGCCAGGGCCGTGGTTAGTGAACCGGAGATTATTATTGCTGATGAACCAACTGGCAACTTGGATTTGGGAACAGCCAGGCAGATTGTTAATCTCTTAAAAAAGATTAATGATAAAGGTAAAACAGTGATTATGGCTACTCATAATTTTGAAATAGTCAATCTAATGAAGCAGAGGGTTATTGAATTAGATAAAGGCAAAGTGGTTTCCGATGAAAAGAAAGGAAAATATCATCTTTCATGAAAGAACACTGGCGAACAACTTGGACTCATATGCGGCGAATGCCTTATCAAGCGTTGGCGGCAATTTTGATTATGTTTCTTACCTTTTTTATTACCACTGTTTTTACTTTAACAGCTGGTGGTTTTCAGACAATTCTTCATTATTTTGAAACTCGGCCTCAAGTTACTGCTTTTCTGAAAGACGAAACAACCTTATCACAAATTGACACGATCAAGGCAAAATTAGCTCAAACAGGTAAAGTTAAAGAGACACGCTATATTTCTAAGGAAGAAGCTTTAAATATTTATCGTGAGCAGAATAAGAATGACCCTTTGCTTTTAGAAATGGTCACTGCCAACATTCTTCCGGCTTCTTTGGAAGTCTCCACTAATGATTTATCTTATTTAAATGAAATAGCTCAGATTTTGCGTAGTGAAACAACAGTAGAAGAGGTTGTTTTTCAAGAGGATGTTGTTGATGCTCTGCAGCAGTGGACTTTAAATATTAGGAGAATAGGCATTGGCCTGATTAGCGTTTTTGGCTTAGTTTCCTTGTTAATGGTTTTAGTTATTATTGGTATGAAGGTTACTTTACGTCGTAAAGAGATTGATATTCTTCAACTTTTGGGAGCTTCAAGATGGTATATTCGCGCCCCTTTCCTTTTGGAAGGGATGTTTTATGGAATTTTCGGTGCTTTCCTGGCTTGGGGATTAACCTATCTCCTGCTTTTATATTTAACCTCCTATATTATCAATTTTTTCCAGGGGATTACTCTTTTACCGGTTTCTCCGTTCTTTATGTTAACAATTTTAGGTCTTGAAGTTTCTTCAGGTATTGTTATTGGTTCGCTAGGGAGCTTGCTAGCTGTCAAACGATATCTGAAATAAAAATGAAAAAAAATCTTCTTTGGCTATTATTTACTGTGTTTTTTGTTCTTTCCCTGCCACTTTTTTACCCAAAAATGTCCTTTTCTATGAGCTATGAGGATTGTATCGCTGGGGTTGAAAGAAAAGATTTAAGTGATTCGCAGCTAAAAGATGAATGTATTCCTCTTTTAAAGGAAAAATCAGATAAATATGATGATGAGATAGAAAATATTGATGATCAAATAAAAAGATATGAATTAGCTATAAATTTAACTGAAGCGGTAATCCTTAGAAATATTAGGGAAATCAAAGACTTAGAGGAAGAAATAAACTCTTTAGATAATAAAATTTTTAAACTAGATCTCTCTTTAGATCAGCTTTCGGAGATTTTAGCCAAGAGAATTGCGGAAACTTATAAAAAAGGGAAAGTTGATTTTGTCAGCCTCTTTTTGTCTTCTCAAAATTTCTCTGATTTTGTCAGTCGTTTTAAATATTTAAGAGTTGTTCAACTTCATGATCGTAGTTTGATGTTGCAAATGGAAACTGTTCGGACTAATTTTGATGACCAAAAAAATCTAAAGGAGCAAAAACAACAAGAATTAGAGACAGCTAAAAATAATTTGAAAGTTGAACAAATTAAATTAGCTAAATATAAGAAAGATCATGAAGATTTAAAGGCATTGAAGGTTGAGGAAAAGAAAAAAATTGACAGTTTATTAGCTGAAGCAAGAGCTCAAACTCAGAGATTTAAAACTTTTACAACGGGATATGGAGCTATT
>CAZQCJ010000036.1:0-2798 GCA_964591885.1 uncultured Gammaproteobacteria bacterium | reverse complement strand
AAATAAAAGCCTGAAGCAAGATGATTTAAATGTTATACTTAAAGAGAATGAAAAAGCTTATTTTATTTTTGTTGGTTTTTATTTTTTTCTTTACCTCTTTTGTATTTATAAGAGCCAAAGAATGCAATGAGGGTGATCCGACATTGCAACAAATTTGTTTAGATATAAATGAATTGGAGAAAGCTCTTGAAATGTCAAAAGCTGCTACCCAGCCTTTGGAATCAGAATTAAACAAACTCGAAACTCAAATTAAGAGGATTCAAACAGCGATTAATGTTGCCAATCAAAAAATTAAATCTTTGGAAGAAGATATTTTTAATCGAGAGATAGAGTTGGCTTACCAGCAGGAAGTTTTAGCCGCTAGGGTTAGAAGTCTTTATAAAAAAAATCGTCAATATTCACCTCTTTTGATTTTTCTAGTTTCTTCTTCAGCTAATGATTTATTTCGCGAACTTTCTTATCGTCAGACAACAACACAAGAAGATAAAAGGATAATTATTGATGTTTCACAGGATTTAATTACTTTAAAAAATGATAAAGAAAAATTAGAGGAAAATAAGATTGCCTTGGCAGCTTCGCAGAAAAATTTAGACCAGCAAGCTGAATTTTTCCGGACAGAAGTTGCCAAGGCCAAAACTTATCAAGCGCAGCTTTCTTCTAAAATTGCTGAATTGACGGCTAAACAACAGTCGATTTTGGCGGCAAAAAGTGGAAGTTTTATTGTAAGTGTTGGTGATAGTGAACTTGCAGATGATTATAACGCTTCGATTAAAGGATTCCGAGAATCAGCTCCCACTGGTTCTTTCGGTGTCTTTTCGTTTGGCGCATATACTCACAGGAATGGAATGAGCCAATATGGAGCTTTGGGAAGAGCTAAAAATAATGGATGGAATTACGAACAAATTCTTAAACATTATTATCCTGGTGTACAGATTACTAAAATTGATACAAATAAGACTATAACTGTCTACGGAACTAATAGTTATAAACAATCATTTAATAATGAGAATTATCAATTAGAAGAGTATCTTAAACATATTTATGAAGTTCCTGCTTCATGGCCTGTCGAAGTTCTTAAGGCTCAAGCTATCGCTGCCAGAAGCTATGCATATAATAAAACTAGCATATGTTCAGGTCAGAGTTGCCAAGAATTCAAAAGAGAAGAAAATAGTGAGAATTGGAAAAGGGCTGTAAAAGACACAGAGGGTTTGATTATGACTAGCGGATCTGGAAGCTATCAATATTCTTCTACAACAGGGGGATGGATTAATGGAGTAGGTTGGGATACGACAGACAGTGGGGGTGGCTCAAATTTTATAGATAAAACTTACGAAAAAATAGCAGGTTCTCCTTGGGTTTACAAAGCATGGTATACCAAAACTTATAGAAATGATAGTGATAAGTGTGGTAGGTCAAATCCCTGGCTTACTTCTGAAGAGATGGCAGACATAATCAACGCCGCAATTTATAGAGATGAAAGAGTTACCCCTATCACAACATCATGTTGGGGTGGAAATCCATATTCTCATGCTGAACTTCGTGAGAAAGCAAATGGTTACTCGTCTGTTTATTCAGTCTCAGTTATTCAGGGGAATGGATTAACAAGTGAAGTAATATTTCAAACTGATAAAGGTGAAGTAAAACTTAGTGGTTCTGACTTTAAGACAGCTTTTAATCTTCGCGCTCCAGGTTATGTATCCATTCCCCAAAAAGACTTTTGGTTTTTTAATATTGAGAAAAAATAAAAGCCTTGATGGTATTAGAGAACTTGTTTGTTCTAGACTTGAAATGATAAAATTAAACCATGCCTGATGTTTTTGTTGCCAGAGAGAAAAGAGATAAATTAATCAAGCCTACTTTGTCTAAATTGGAAAGTAAACCAAAGGGGAATAGAGTTAAAGGTTATGGTCGAGAATTACATTTTTTATCAACACTTGCTTTTGAACCGGCTCGCTTACGTTTTAATGATCAAGACCCTGATGAAAAAATTTTTCTTTTTACTCGCCCCCATTTGATTACTAATCTCAAATGGTTTCTGCTGGTTGTTTTGATGGCTTTGGTTCCACCTTTTGCCTTTATTTTTTTAAATTTTAGTTTTGTGCCGATTAACTTTCGTTTTGTTGGTTTTTTAATTTGGTATCTTTTGACTTTTGCTTTTGCCTTTGAAAGATTTTTAGTTTGGTTTTTTAATGTGGAGATTGTCACCAATAAAAGAATTCTTGATGTTAATATCCCCAATATTCTTTTCCGGGATATTACCCAAACTCCTTTAGATAAAATTCAAGACATTACTGCCGAAACAGCCGGTTTTATAGGCTCTTTATTGGGTTTTGGTGACGTGCGAGTTCAAACCGCCGGGAGTATTCCGGAAATTAAGTTTGAAGCAGTCCCTAGGCCTAATAAAATTTCCCAGATGTTAAATGATTTATTAGAAAGGATTTAATGGAAAATTTTACTTTTTTTTCGCAGTTTTTAGAAAATCCAAATTTGGTTTTGTGGGTAGTGGTTAAGATTCTTTTTGTTATCGGTTTGGGTTTGTATTTAGTTTTTCCTATTTTGGTCATTCGTCAAATTAAGGCTTTTGACCGCATTTTGGGTTTTTACGTTTTTGATTTACCTCTAAGATTAATTGCTGGGGTTCATTTAATCTTGGCAATTTTGGCTTTTCTTTTGGCTCTGATTATTTTGTAAATTTGATTTATGGAAAATTTCGGACTTCACTCAGTAAAAATTGTCGGGACACCGACAGAAAAATCCGCTTCTTGGGTTCATACTTTTTCTCCCATTGACAAAGATAA
>CAZQCJ010000035.1:0-3493 GCA_964591885.1 uncultured Gammaproteobacteria bacterium | reverse complement strand
CTTTTATTGTTTTTCAGGCGTTATAATATAGTTATGGTTAAGCAAGTAACTAGAAACTATAAAAGAGAAAAATTTTTATTAGTTCTCTTTATTATTATTGGTTTATTATTTTGGGGATTTGCTAGTCTTTTACTTTCTTATATCCCCTTTGGCTTTTTGCTAGCCTCTGGTTACTTACCAATGACAACTTCTAGTTCACCTTATATTCCGATTTTCTGGGCTTTTATTTTCTTTATTCCGATCATTTTTATTCGTCATTTTCTCTCTAAAAATAAAAAGTCTTCCCATTAAAAACCATATTCTCAAATTATTATAATTTCTTATCTTCCTTTTCTTCTATCTCCGGACTTTATCA
The DNA here is from genome assembly GCA_964591885.1 of uncultured Gammaproteobacteria bacterium. GTDB lineage: Bacteria > Patescibacteriota > Microgenomatia > PFEM01 > JAPLYW01 > CAZQCJ01. The sequence continues at coordinate 3,138 of CAZQCJ010000035.1, read as the reverse complement.
TATCTTTGTTTGACTAATTTTTAACAAGGGGCTAAACTGAAAATAAGCTGAGTTTTCGAGAAAGGAGGTGAGGAAAAAGATGAAAGCCGTTTACACGATTGCCATGATTCTTTTGGTTGTCGGCGGATTAAACTGGGGCTTGGTGGGATTGTTTAATTTTGACTTGGTTGCTTTTCTTTTCGGCGCCATGTCAGGCTTGTCCAGAGTGATTTACACTCTAGTCGGTATTTCAGCGGTTTACGCTGTTTTTACCGTCTGGGCAAAGAAATAAAAAAACTAAGGGATTTGTTTAAGATAACTAAAGAAGAAAACTGCCTTGATAATCTACCATTCTAACTTTTATCTTCACCCTTAAAAGTGATTTATCATTTTTGTCTCCGGATTTTGAGCCTTACGAAAAGAAAGCTTCTACCGTTTCAATAGGTTCTTAATTGAAAAGCAAGATTCTACCAAAAGCAGGTTCTTACTTTCAAATTTGCCTTTTTACTTTCTTAAAATATCTTCTTTATCTTTCCTTTCATAAAAAATCGTATCCAAAGCACTACTTGACAAAGATATTTTAAAAGGATAAATTAGAAAAATAGCAAGCCGGATATTTGCTAAAAAAAGTCGGTCAAAAGCCGGCTTTTTTGTTGGCTGAAAATTGATAAAAGTCTTGCAAGGGGGTAAAATGGGGAAAGAAACTTTATTTCTAATTAAAATATTCATTTATGGCTGATGCCAAAAAACAAAACATTGACTACGGAAAAATCTACTCTCCTTCAAAACTAGGTTTGTTTGAGAAATGCCCGAAATCTTATCATTTTACTTATCTTGACCCTGTTTATAGCAAAATGAAGGCTGATTTGAGGAAGATGCCGGAAAACATCTTCAGCTTCTTTACTTTAGGAAGAGCTGTTCATAATGCTATTACTTTATTCTTTCATGCCCAGAAAGATGAACGCACTTGGGAAAATCTTAAAAATACTTTAAAAGGAACCTGGACAAGCGAAGCTCAATGGAATAAAAAACCGCCACTAGGGGAGTCTGGCGGCTTTAAAACATTGGAAGAGGAAAAGGAAGCATATAATCAAGGGCTTTTAATGTTAAAAAAATTCTTCTCTATTTACCCTAAGGGTTTAAAGATAATTTATCTGCCTACGCCGGATATTCGTCATTCTATCCAAGATTTTCAAGATTTGATTGTTCCTCTCAATGAGAAATTTGATATCTCCGGTAAATTTGATCTTATTACAGAAAATGAAGATGAAACTCTTCATATTATTGATTTTAAAACCGGTAAAAAAGAAGACAGCGATAACTTTCAATTGAAGTTTTACAAAGTTCTGGCTGAAGATAAATTTAAAAAACCGGTTGCCAAAGCCAGTTTCCTCTTTCTAAGATCAGGCAACCAAAAGGAATTTGAATTAAACAAACAAGAGACTAATGATTTAAAAGATGAAATCATCAAAAAAATAGATTTAATTAATCAAACTAAGGATTTTGAGCCTAAACCAAGTGCTTTCTGTAAATTCTGTATGTTTAAAAATTATTGTCCGGAAAAAGAAAAAGTCAAGGAATTTACTAAAGAAATTAAAGCAGAAGACTACACTGATGATTTACCCTTCTAAGACTTTTTTATCAACTCTTCTATTAAGGTTGTAACCTTCAGGGAAAATGTCTTTAGGTTTTGGTAGTCTTTATGAACTATCTTAGTGATACCTTTTTCCAATAAATCCTGATTATATTTAGGGATTGAAGAAACACCAATGATTTGCGCTTCTTTGAATTTTTCAAAATCAAGAACATGGAAGGAGCCACCGGCTTTGCAGTCTCTGTCCAAAAGAATAATCTCAAACTTTTCTTTAGGGCTGGTGTTTAAATAATCTTCAACCTGCCAGTATTCCGAGAAAATGGTAACAGCTACCTTTTGTCCTAATCTCTCTTCCAGTAAATAAAGCTCTTTTAAGAGACAGGCAAGTGTTTCTAAATCATCCTCAAGGATTAATATCCGGTAGGTTTTCATACTTTGATTATAACATTAATCGCTTACTTTTTTGATTTTTAAATTCGTCTTAAAATTTTCAAAAATTAAGTTTATAATGCTAAGAATGAAAAATATTATTGAGGTTAAAAACCTAACCAGAAGATTTAACGGACTTACAGCTGTTGACGGGATTGATTTTAAGGTCAGAAGAGGTGATATCTTTGCTTTTTTAGGCCCTAACGGGGCCGGGAAAACAACAACCATCAGAATGCTGACTACTCTTTTAAACCCCACTTACGGGGAAATTTCTTTAAACGGGCTTGACCCTACTAAGTATAAAGACGAGACACGGCGTTCTTTCGGCATTGTTTTCCAAGACCCAAGTCTGGATGAAGACTTAACAACCTATGAAAACATGGAATTTCACGGAGCTTTGTATGGACTGCCTAAAGACTTGAGAAGAAAAAGAATTGAGGAACTGCTAAAGTTTACCGAGCTTTGGGATAGAAAAAACAGTCTGGTTAAAACTTTTTCCGGAGGAATGAAAAGGAGGCTGGAAATCGCCAGAGGTTTACTTCATCATCCTAAAATCATCTTTTTAGATGAACCAACTTTAGGTTTAGACCCCCAAACCAGAAATCATATCTGGAAATATATTAAGGATTTGAACCAGAAAGAAAAAATTACGGTTTTTTTCACTACTCATTATATGGGAGAAGCAGAAAAAGTTGCCAATCAGATTGCCATTATTGACCATGGTAAAATCTTAATTCAAGGAACTGTTCGTAACTTAATGAATAAAACCAAAACCAAATCTTTGGAAGAAGCTTTTATCAAACTAACCGGTCATACCATTCGCCTTGAAACAGCCAGTGCTCTGGACCAAATGAGGCAAAGAAGAAAGGTCTTCAGAAGATAAAATGCAAACAATTTATATTCTTTGGTTGAGACAGATAAAAAGATATTTTCGCTCTAAGCCACGCATTGTTGGCTCTTTAGGCCAACCCTTACTGTTTTTGATAGCTCTGGGCTTTGGCTTTGGCCCGATTTATCAGCAAGCCGGAGGTGGTAGCTACTTGCAATTTCTAACTCCGGGGATTATTGCCATGACCGTCTTGTTCGCAGCCATGTTCAGTGGCATTGAAACTATTTGGGATAGACAATTCGGCTTT
>CAZQCJ010000034.1:0-4680 GCA_964591885.1 uncultured Gammaproteobacteria bacterium | reverse complement strand
TTCTTCTCAATTGTCATTTTTCCCTAAAAGCGGATTTTGCCAAAGCAAAGAATCAGCAGTTCAAATTTGAAAATAAGAAGGAGGTGAAAAAAATAAATGGCTACCAAACTATTTGTTGGCGGTCTTTCTTGGGATACTAAAGAAGATTCTTTAAAAAATTTCTTTTCTCAAGCTGGCAATGTTGTTTCGGCAACAGTGATTACCGATAAATTTTCCGGTCGTTCAAAAGGTTTTGGCTTTGTGGAAATGTCTTCTGATCAAGAAGCACAGGAAGCAATTAAAAAATTAAATGGTCAAAGCTTAGATGGTCGAAATATTACGGTCAATGAGGCTCGGCCACAGCAACCTAGAGAGAATAATTTTCGTCGCGGCTAAGGTAATGCTCCTGAGGGTTGTTTTTTAACAATCTTCACTGCTTTTTTAATATTTCCAGCCTTTAATCGAAGGGATTATTTTTGTTGATAACTACTCTTTATGAGCAGTTGTGTTTGTATTTTAGAAAATGAAATATCTTTTCTCAAATAAAATAATTGAAGATTTTTTTAAATTCTTTGATATAAACCAATAAGAATATCTTTGTCTAAAATATGGTTTATCATGGCTGTTTCTAAATCTTTTTTCCTTGAAGAAGAGGGAAGATTTAAAATGGTATCCAGAGCATAAATTTTAAATTGGTAATGATGAATACCTGAAGGCGGACAGGGACCACCATAAGACTGTTTATTAAAGTCATTTATTCCCTGAACGGCTTCTTTTGGCGATTTGTTTTCAATAATAAGCTTTGTTTTGGGGTTAATATTCCAAAGCAGCCAGTGAACCCAGTCGCCGCCAGGAGCATCAGGGTCGTCAACAATTAAAGCTAAACTTTGAGTTTTGTCAGGGATGTCGCTGATCTGGAGAGGGGGATTAACATCTTCGCCATCACAGGTGTATTTTGGGGGAATTATTTGTTTGCTTTCAAAAGCAAGGCTGGTGATTTTCATTTTTATAATTTATTTTATAATCTATAAAATCTTTTTACTAAGCAAAAAGATTTCTTTTCCAAACAGAAATGATTTTTATTAATCCATTATCTTCTTTGATGGTGACGCCTATTTCAACATGATTTGAAACCTTAATAACATTTTTGAGATTGGTGACATTGGCTGCTTGAACCCTGTCTGGTTCTAAAAGAACCTTTTCTATCTGCCATTTTTCTAAGCCATAAAAACCTATTTTTTTGATGGCATGGTTGGTGTAAATAAAATTATTATTAGGCATTAATTAATAATATTTAGATTATCTTTCTTTGCCAATTTACTCTATCAAAAAATTTCTTTTTTGGCAATTTTAAAACAAGGGGAATTGCTTTTTTAAATCAAATATTAAAATATCAATATGATATTAACGCAAATATTATTTTTGGGAATAGGATAATAGTTAGAATAGCACTCAATTTTATTAGCCGAAATGGTTTGTCAAAAAATTCAAATATTCTTAATTAAGACTTGACAGAAATTAAAATTTACGCGACTCTTAATTAAGATGATAAAAAAATTAATCTCTTTTATTTTAGCTTTATCAATTTTTTTCTTTGCTTCTTTAAACGTTTTGGCTGCTGACTTTCAATTGACTCATATTGGGACTTTAGCCACTGAAGGCGAAAGCTATAGCCAGTGGTCTTATTCGAGCCCCCAACCTACGCTAAAAGGAACAGGGACAGTAGACGCCAGTGTTGAGGTTAAAATTGATGAAACCAGTGCTTCTGTTGTTGTGGATGAAGATGGTCTTTGGTCTTTCACGCCAACAGAAGCCTTGGCTGAAGGTGATCATCAGGTGGTTCTTACTTCGGGAGGAAGTGTTATCAGTTTTACTTTAACAATAAGTGAAGAGCCAACAGAGTCTTCTTCAGAAGCAACAGCTACGGCTGAAACAGCAGATTCGCTTCCGGTAGCAGGTAGCGTTAGTTATACTTTAGTTGCTTTGATTTTAGGTGGTCTTGCTTTCTTCTTGGGCGGATTTTTTCTTCTTAAACCAAAATCCTTATTTATCCGTAAATAAAATCGAAATACTTGCTCTTATGGAAAGAGCTAGTTTAAAATGAGTAAATTGATAAAATTATGTCAAAAGTAATCGAAATTACAAAAGAAAATTTTGAGCAGGAAGTGCTTCAATCAAAAATACCTGTTTTAGTTGATTTTTGGGCGCCTTGGTGTCAACCCTGCCTGATGATGGGACCTGCCCTGGATGAACTTTCAGAAGAACTTGACGGGAAATTAAAGATAGGCAAAATAAACATAGAGTCTCCTGAGCATCAGCCCTTAGCTGTTCATTATCAGGTTCAGTCTATTCCCAATATGAAACTTTTTAAAGAAGGAGAGATTACTAGGGAATTTATTGGCCTGAGACCAAAAGAAGCCTTGAAACAAGAATTAGAAACAGTACTTCGGGAAGAATAGATGTCTGGAAAAAAGCTTTCCAATATTAATATTTTAAATAGATTAGAAGCACTCCAAAAAATTGGTCATCTTACTGATGAAGAAGTTCAATGGCTTTTGACTCCTAAAAAAATTAGTTATGCAGAGCTTAAAATTGATGGAGAGAAATTTCCTGCATGGCGAGTTCTTTTTAACGATGTTCTAGGTCCTGGTAAAGGAGGAATTCGTTTCCATCCCGAAGTTAACGAAGAAGAGGTAACTTCTTTAGCTTTTTGGATGATGATTAAAGACTCATTAGCCGAATTACCCTTTGGCGGTGCTAAGGGTGGGGTAAGGTTTAATCCTAAAATTTTTTCTTCTAAAGAATTGGCAACTATTAGTAGAAAATACATAGATGCTTTTTATAAAGTTTTAGGTCAGGATAAAGATATTCCTGCCCCGGATGTTTACACCAATTCTCAGGTTATGGCCTTGATGCTTGATGAATACGAAAGAAAAACAGGTCGTCATGAACCAGGGATGATTACCGGGAAACCGCTAGAATTACAAGGTTGCACTATAAGAGGTGATGCTACCGCTAGGGGTGGATTCATTGCTATTAAAGAGATGATGAGAGAATTTAAGTTGAATAAAAAGACTTTAAAAGTGGCTATTCAAGGTTTTGGTAATGCCGGATTAAATCTTGCCCAGATGCTTTGGGAAGAAAATTTTAAAGTTGTTGCCGTGAGTGATAGCCAGGGCGGAATTTATAACAAAGCTGGTTTAAATATTAATCAGGTTATTAAAGTAAAGAATGAATCTGGTTCGGTAATTAGCTTTCCCGGTGGGGAAAAAATCAGTAATCAGGAATTATTAGAATTACCAGTCAATATTTTGGTTTTAGCAGCTTTGGAAAACCAAATTACTGAGGATAATGTTGAAAATATTAAAGCTCCATATATTGTAGAAATTGCCAATGGACCTACCAATTATCAGGCAAATAAAGAACTATTTGCTAAAGAAGTTATAGTTGTTCCCGATGTTTTGGCAAACGCCGGAGGGGTTATTGCTAGTTATTTTGAATGGGCGCAGAATAAAACTGGTAATGTTTTAGACCAAGAATATTTAAAGGAACAATTACGACAAAAAATGACGACTTCTTGGAGAAAAGTAATTACAGTACAAAGAGAACATAAAAATAAAATAGATTTAAGAACGGCTGCTTATCTTATTGCCATAAAAAGAATTTTAGTTGCTGGAAAATTAAAGGGTTATTTGAGATAATTAACTTCATAACAGATAAAAAGACAATCTTTCAAAGAAAAGATAAATGAAAAAAGATTTTTCAATTTTAATAGGAGGAGCGGCTGGAGAAGGTTCTAGAAAAGCAGGATTGGTGATTGCCAAATTGTTTTCAGAATTGGGTTATAGAATTTTTATTTATGATGATTATCAATCTCTAATTAGAGGTGGCCACAATTTTTCTCAGATTAGAGCTTCTAGGAAAAAAGTTTTATCTCATCGCAAAAAAATAGATTTTCTTTTGGCTTTAGATAAAGTTACTCTTGAAAAACATCAGGCTGACTTAGATAAAGAAGGAATGATTGTTTATAACAGTGATAAGGTTTTTGTTAAGGATGATTTTGTTAAAAGTAAAAAAGCAGTAGGGATAGCAGTAGAGGTAATTGTTAAGGAGGTTGGCGGAATTCCTATCATGAGTAATGTTGCTTTTGTATCCGGCTTTGCAAAATTTATTGGTATTGAGTGGGAAATATTAGCAAAAGTTTTAAAAAAGGAATTTAAAAAATCTCAAGAGTTAAACCTTAAAATAGCCAAAAGGTCTTTTGATAAGGCAAAAAGCTTAATGAAGGTTAAGGTAATAGATCAAAAACCTCTTTCTCTTTTAACTGGCAATGAAGCTCTTTCTTTGGGGGCTGTTAAGGCTGGTCTTGATTTTTATATTGCTTATCCGATGACTCCAGCTACCGGGATTCTACATTATTTATCCGACCACAGGCAAGAGTTTAAAACGATTGCTCTTCAATTGGAGAATGAAGTAGGAATTGTCAGTGCTGCTCTTGGGGCTGCCTATAGTGGAGCTAGAACGATGGTTGGGACTTCCGGAGGTGGATTTGCTTTAATGACAGAAGGACTTAGTTTAGCCGCTCAAAGTGAAATCCCTTTAGTGATAGTTGAGAGTCAAAGAGCGGCTCCTTCCACTGGTGTTCCTACGTACACCGGCCAAGGGGATTTACTTTTTGCTTTAACAGCCGGACATGGTGAT
>CAZQCJ010000033.1:0-21902 GCA_964591885.1 uncultured Gammaproteobacteria bacterium | reverse complement strand
TATAAACATACCAAAATAGGGCGGGGGAATGCCAGCATTAAACTAAAGGCAAAAAATTTAATAACTGGAGCAACAACAGAGAAGACTTTTGTTTCCGGAGCAAAAATTGAACCGATTGAAACCATACTAAAAAGCGCCCAGTATCTTTATAAAGAAGAGAATAATTACTTTTTTATAGACCCTCAGAATTTTGAACAGTTTAGTCTTCCCGGTAAGATTTTGGCTGGCAAAGAAAAGTTTTTAAAAGAGGAACAAAAAGTTAAAGTTTTGTTTTGGGAGGAAAGACCCTTGATGATAGAATTACCAACAGCAATGGTTTTCAATGTTGTCCAAGCATCGCCTGGGGTTAAGGGTGATTCGGTTAATGCTTCTTTTAAACCAGCCACTCTTGACAATGGCCTGGAAGTCAAAGTTCCTTTGTTTATCAATGTTGGTGATAAAATAAAAGTTGACACACGTTCAGGAGAATATCTGGAGAGAAGTGCTTAGCGAAGGAGAAGAATTAAAGCGATGATAACCAATTGATTGATAAGACCCCATGGTAATTTGCCTCTTTTGTGCATGATTTCACTGTGAAATTTCTCCAGATAATTTAAAGGAAAGGGCCGGAAATTGAAGAAGAGAGAAGGAAATTCTATTAAATCTGGCAGAATTCCTAAGATAACAGCTCCCCAGAGTAAAGGAGAGAAAGACTGTCCTTTTTGGAAGAAGAAGAAAACCATAGTGATACCTATTGTGATGTCAATTAATGTTTCAAAAAAGGCTTTCTTTTTTGTTTTTAAACCATGGTTTATGCCACTGCCAGTGTCCCAGTGGGGAATGAAGTCCAAAAGATAATGAGTAACTAGAACAAGAGGAAGGCTAATATAAGGAGAAGGGATTTTAGTTACGATAATAGCTGAGGTTAAAGAGTGCGTTGTTGCAAGCATAGGCAATTATCAAGTTTAGATGCTATAATGATAGCTGTCAAGGTTTTATTAATAAGAAATTTTTGAAAAATGCTACCAATTATCTTTTCTACCGGACCAGTTACTATTTACAGCTTCGGCTTTTTATTGGCTATAGGGGTTTTTATTAAGTCTTTTGTTATTTGGCGACGGCTTAGGGATTTAGGCTTTAAAGAGGAGAAAATTCTTGATTTCCTGATTTTAAGTTTACTTTTGGGTTTTGTTACCTCCCGGCTGATTTTTATTCTTGGGAACTGGCAGAGTTTTAGTTTTTACTTTAGCCGTTGGTTTCTATTTGTTCGTTTCCCTGGTTTTGCTTCTTCCGGATGGTTGTTGGGCTTTCTTTTGGCTCTTTGGCGTTTTACCAGAAAAGAAAAGTGGAACTTTTGGCGAGTGGCTGATGAAATTACCTTCGGTTTTTTGCCATTTTTAATTTTACTTCAAGTAGGCTCTTTTCTTGATGGCTCTGGTTTTGGCCGCTTGACAAGCTTGCCTTGGGGTATCTATTTCCCAGGAATTCTTTTAAAAAGACATCCTATTTCTCTTTTCTTTGCCATTAGTCTTTTGATAGTTTGGGTTTTTCTTTTAAAAATTGAAAGAGATTGGCGGACATGGAGATGGTATAAGAGCAAGGAAAGTGGTTTTATTTTTTTAGTAGCTTTGTTTTCTATTTTTTTGATTAATTTTCCGCTTGCATTCATTAAAGATAATAAGATATACTTTTATTGGGCAGAAATCATCCTGACTTTAATTGGTTTAATTATTATTGGTTCATTTTTTTATCTCCGCTCAGGTCGTAGTTTTAAAAAAATTTATGTTAAAAAAGAGAAAGAAAAAGAAAATAGCTAAAGTAAAAAAAATGTCTCGTGCTAAAACAAAGGGTTTTCCCCTTAGAGTTCTGCGGCCGGTGATGGATTTTTTAACTCAAGAAGTTTTACGTTTGGAAAGAAAAAAGAAAGCGATTACCGAGGAAGATCCTTTTATTGACAGCCGTCGGATTTCTGACAACGCCTCGCCGGATACTGATATGGCTGAGCAAATCGGTCATGCAAAAACGAAAGCTTTAGAAAATCAGATTAATCGTAAGCTAATTCAAATTAGAAAAGCTTTGACCCGTATTAAAATCGGTAAATATGGTATTTGTGAAAGATGCGGAAAAATGATTGATACTGATCGGTTGATGATTATGCCAGAAACAACTATTTGCGTTGAGTGTGAGAAGAAAAAAGAACGTTAGCGGTAAAATGGTTCCCAAAATTATTTTTGAGGATAAAGAACTTCTTGTTATCGATAAACCAACCGGGATGATTGTTAATCGGGCTGAAACAACCAGAAAGGAAGAAACGGTTCAGGATTGGATAAAGAATAACTTCAATTTTCCCATTGCTGCTTTAGCAAATTTAAGAAATGGCATTGTTCATCGTTTAGACAAGGAAACTTCAGGGCTTCTTTTGATTGCTAAAACTCCCAAGACTTTTGCAAGTTTGCAGAAACAATTTAAAGAAAGAAAAATAGCTAAGAGATACTTGGCTTTAACTCATGGAAAAGTTGAGCCGCGTCAGGGGGTAATTCAGGCTTCAATTTCCAGAAATCCATTCGACCGAAAGAAATTTGGTGTCTTTTTAGGGGGAAGAGAAGCAAGGACTAACTATGAGGTAAAAAAATATTACCGTTTTAACAATGAAAACTACAGTTTTCTTGAACTTGCTCCAGCTACCGGTCGTACTCACCAAATCAGGGTTCACTTGAAATTTATCGGACATCCGATTGTTGCTGATGAGAAATATGTAGGCAGAAAAACCTTAAGAAAAGACTTGGAATGGTGTCCGCGTTTATTCCTGCATGCAGCCGCTTTATCTTTTCTTCATCCTGTTAGTTATCGAAGGCTTAATCTGATTTCGAAATTGCCTTCTGATTTGAGACTTGCTATGATGAAACTAAGGTTGGAATGAATAATGATTTTTTTCTTGTTGCTTGGTTAGGGTTAATTCTGGCGGTAGCTTTTTTAGGCGGTTTTGGCGCCAAAAAAATCAAACAGCCGGCTGTAGTTGGTTATTTGTCAGCAGGAATTCTTCTAAGTTTTCTAACCTCTAAATTTTTACCGATTAAAGACGCTTTATCTTTTTTTTCAGAAATCGGTATTGCCCTTTTAATGTTTACTTTAGGATTAGGATTATCTTGGGACTATCTTCGTCGAGTAAAAAACATTGCTTTATGGGGAGGGATTATTCAGATTCTTCTGGTTATTATTTTAAGTATTTTTATTCTCCCGCGTTTTGGTTTTGATTTTTCTACGGCTATTTTAATGGGTTGTGCTTTTTCTTTATCTTCAACAGCCATTGTTGTCAAAATTTTATCGGAAAAAGGGGAAGTGGAGACTTTATCCGGAGAAATTATGCTGGGTTGGCTATTAGTTCAAGATTTGGCGGTTTTGCCGATGATTGCTATTTTACCGGCCCTTTCCAGCGGCTATAATTTTGGTGGCTTATTTTTAAGTATTGTTAAAGCCGCAGCTGTTTTATCCGCCGTTTGGTTTTTGGGGAAAAATTTAGCCCCGAAATTTATTGCCAAAGTAGCTAACTTTGGCTCTCGGGAATTACTTTTGATTGCCGTTGTTTCCCTGTGTTTATTAACCGCTATTCTTACCTCAGCTTTAGGTTTATCTTTAGCTTTAGGAGCTTTTTTAGCTGGTTTGATTGTTTCTAAAAGCTCGGAAAATCACGCTATTTTTTCTGAGATAAGACCTTTGCGTGATTTGTTTTCCATTGTCTTTTTTGTTTCTCTGGGAATGTTTCTTAATCCTTATCTTTTAATTTCAAACTTGGGAATAATTTTACTGATTAGCCTGGGGATTATTCTTTTCAAATTCCTAGTTGTCCTTTTCCTAGTTTTGTATTTAGGCTATCATATTAAAACAGCTCTAGTGGTTGGTTTAGGACTAACTCAAGTAGGGGAGTTTGCCTTTATTCTTTCCCGGGTCGGTCTTTCTGCAGGGATGATTAGTGAAGACAGCTACTCACTAATTTTATCAATAGCTTTAGTAACAATTTTAGTAACACCCTGGTTAATGATTCTGGCCCCAAAACTTTATGCCTTTTTACAAAGGGCTACTAAGCCATTCCCTAAACTTCATCATAAATTGTTTACAACCATAGACAAAATTAATCAACCAGGGGGTTTGGATTTTAAAAACCACGTTGTTATTTGCGGGCATGGACGTGTTGGTAGCTGGCTGGCTCGGGCTTTACAGCTCCTGGAAGTACCTTATATTGTTATTGACTATAACAATCATATTATTATTGGATTGAAAGCCAAAGGAGTTAATGCTTTATATGGGGACCCGACTGACATTGATGTCTTGGATTATGCTCAAGTTGATAAGGCTAGAGTAGTGGTTATTGCTATTCCTGATGAAGCAACTCAGGAAGTTGTTGTTGCTAATTGCCAGACCTTAAATCCGGGGGTTAAGATTATTTCACGCATCCATCAAAAAGAAGCTCTTTCGCGTTTAAAATCCTTGGGAGTCTCTTGTTTAATCCAACCCGAATTTGAAGCAGCCTTGTCAATTATTCATCGGGTTCTCCAATTCTTTGGTGTTGATAAAGAGGAGATTGCCGGGAAGATTAAAAGACTAAAAATAGAGCATGGTATGTCTTAAGGAAATCCTTAAATTAAGATGAAGAATAATGCTTCCTTTTTTAAAATTTTATCCACTGACCGAAAAACAAAAGCCAGAATAGGGGAGATAACTACAGCTCACGGTAAGATTTTAACGCCTGCTTTTGTTCCTGTTGGCAGTCAAGGAACAGTTAAAAGCTTAAGCCCTCAAGATTTGGAAGAAATTGGTAGTCAGGTTCTTTTTGCTAATACCTACCATCTTTATCTAAAACCAGGAGCAACAATGATAGAGAAGTTAGGCGGTTTAAATAAATTTATGGGGTGGCCTAAACCATTGATGACTGATAGTGGTGGTTTTCAAGTCTTTTCTTTAGGAAAAGGGAAGTTAGCAAAGATTGATTACAACGGTGTTACTTTTTATTCTCATTTGGATGGTTCTAAACATCGTTTTACCCCGGAGAAATCAATTGAAATCCAACAGAAATTAAGGGCTGACATCATGGTGGCTTTTGATGAGTGTGCTCCTTATCCAACAACCCATGAATATGCTGAAGTAGCTATGGAACGAACTCACCGTTGGGCTTTTCGTAGTTTAGAGGCAAGTCAAACTAAAAAGGCTTCCAAAGATAAGCAATTTCTTTTTGGAGTTATTCAAGGAAGTGTTTTTAAAGACTTGCGCCAGCAATCAGCCCAGTTTATTAGTTCGCAGAATTTCGATGGCTTGGCTATTGGTGGGGTAGCTGTTGGCGAATCAAAAAAAGAGATGGCTTCAGTTTTGGATTGGGTTATGCCGGTTTTAGCTGGGAACAAAAGGGTTCAGCCAATTCATTTACTGGGTTTAGGAGAAATTGACGATATTTTTACGGCCGTAGAGGAGGGGATAGATATGATGGATTGTGTGATGCCAACCAGATTGGCCAGAATGGGATGGATTTTAACTAAGGACTCGAAATTAAGAAATAAAGACTTTAGGTATGATATCACTAGGGCTGAATTTGCCGAAAACAAAGAAGCTCCTGATCCAGGTTGCCGTTGTTACCTTTGCCGAAACTTCTCAAAAGCCTATCTTCATCATCTTTTCCGGTCTCATGAACTTTTAGCTTACCGCTTAGCTACTTATCATAATCTCTTCTTTATAGAACAGCTTTTTGCTAAGATAAGAGAGGCGATTAAAAAAAGAGAATTTTTGGAATTAAAGAAACAATGGTTAGAAGATTAAAAAAAAAGAAGAAAAGAAAATGGGTGTTTTTAATTCTGCTCTTGGTTTTATCGGCTTTTTTAATTTTTGGCTTTTTTAAAATATCTTGTTCGATAAATAAAAGCCCTTGGGACGGAAAAAGCCAATTTAATTTAGTCCTTAACTCTGAACCAGTGATGATTATTTCCTTTGATTATTCGGAAAAAGAGATTAATGTTTTATCAATTCCCAATGGAACTTTTGTGGAAGCGATTCATGGTTGCGGACCTTACCGGGTAGAATCTCTTTACAGACTTGGGGAAATTAAAAGTTACGGTGGTAATCTTTTAAGCGGTAGTTTACAAGAGTATTTTGGTGTTAACCTAGATGGTTACTTAAGCGGTAGTCAATATCAGCCGGGGTTAGTTAGCATAAAGAATTTTCTCTTGAATCAAGTTTTTGATGCTTTGCGAGTTCAGGAAAAAACTAATTTAACCCGCTGGGATTTGCTAAGAATCTGGTGGCGGATTAAAATAATTCGTGAAGATAAAATCATCTTTATTGACTTAGCCCAGAGCAGTGTTAGCCAAAAGGTAGATTTACCTGATAACAGTCAGGCAATGAAAATTGACCCAGAACGTTTATCAAAAATTATTAGCCAGTTTTTTATTGATGAAGGCTTAGAAAAGGAAGAACTGACCGTAGCTGTTTTGAATAAAACAGAACATCTGGGTTTAGCTAATAATGCCAGTAAGATTATTGGTAATATTGGTGGCAGAGTAATTCAGGTTAGTGATTTTCAGGATAAAACAACAGATAGCAACAGAGAGTGTGAGATAAAAAGCGAGAAAAAATATAAAAATTCCTATACGGTTAGAAAACTAAGCCAGATCTTCAATTGCGAATGGTTAGAAAAAGAAGGAAATGATGACAGTCAAAGAGCTAAAGTCCTTCTTTTAATAGGAGAAGATTATTGGCGTAAATTGAATTTGCCCTAAAAACCTTAAGAAAAAGAGGGAATATCAGTAAATTTTTTGCTTCTTGAAATCTCGCGAACAAAAATCTCCATTTTTTGTCGGCCAACGCTTCTAACGAAGCCTTGGTATTGGTTTCCGCCTTTAATAAATTTAATTAATCGCTGCGATAAATCTTCAGGGATTGAACCAAGATAATTTTTATTGATATTAGTGATACTAACCAATCTTTTTTTAATTAAAAAGAAAACCGGATCGCCACTGTCCATTTCGGATAAGATATCCGGAGAATTGAGTCTTATTAAGCGAACTAGCTTGGTTTTTCCTGGTTCTTCTAGAAAAACTCTGCCAGAGTGGATAAAACCATTTTTAAGATTTTTGCGAAATTTTTTTTTGCCTTTAGTTGTTAATCTTTTGAGATTTTTGTTAGCAATAGGATTAAAAGGGTCAATACTAATCACTTTTTTATAGGTTTTATTGGCCTTTTCAATTTCGTTGATTTCCCAAAAAGCCCGGCCCAAACGGTTTAAAGTAGAGATGTCTTTAGGATTGTCTTTGAGAATTTTTTTGTTGATTTCAATGGCTTTTGGCCAATTTTGATTTAAGGCAGCTTTAATGGCTTGTTCTTCCAGCTCGGCAGTCATTGGAGTAAAGATATAATTTTCCTCAACAGTTGTCAAGAAGTGATTTGCAGGGTAAAATTAGTTCTATGTCAGGTCATTCAAAGTGGTCAACAATTAAACGTCAGAAGGAATCAAAAGATGCCAAACGTGGTCAAGTTTTCACTAAACTGGCTAAGGCGATTACTGTTGCTGTTCGAGGCGGTGATGGGATAACTGACCCTGAAAAGAATTTTAAGCTACGCTTGGCCATTGATAAAGCCCGAGCTTTAAATGTTCCTAAGGAAAATATTACCCGAGCCATTAACAGTGGCAAGGGGAGTAATCAAGGGGCTGATTGGATAGAAGTTAGTTATGAAGGTTATGGCCCGGAAGGAATAGCTCTTATCGTTGAAGCGGTAACTGACAACAAAAATAGAACAACTGCCGAAATTAAAAACCTTTTTGAAAGGGGAGGGGGAAGTCTTTCTAGCCCTGGAGCTGTGACTTTTCAGTTTAAAAAATTAGGCTTAATTGCTGTTGCAAAAGGGGAAAATCCAGATGAGGAGATTTTAAAATTGATGGATTTAGAGGTTGATGATATCCAAGAGGCGAATGATGCGGTGGAGGTTTATGTTAAGCCGGAGTCTCTTAAGGAAACAAAGAATAAGATTGAGAATATGAACTTTAGAATTTTATCAGAAGATATGACAATGATGCCTCTTAGCAATATTGAAATTAAAAACCTGCAAAAGGCCGAAAAGATTTTGAAGTTTACAGAATCTCTGGAAGAGCACGATGACGTCCAAAAAGTCTACGCCAATTTTGTTATCCCTGACGAGATTTTTAAGAAAACAAAGATAAATAAATGAAATTAAAGCTAAAGATTGATAAGAGAAAAAAGTTTTTTATCACTGCTTGTTTATTAGCTGTTGGTTTGTTGTCTATTCAGCTTACAGGGGTTGAATGGCGTTATGGGGCTATTGCTCTCTTGGGATTGGCTACTTACTTTCTATCAGCCTGGTCCTTGTCTGAAGGCTTAAGCGGCATTGAGTGGTTAACTGTTTTGATTTTACCAGTTCTTTTTAGTATTGGTGTCAGCCTTTTTTATTTTTTAACACCTGTTTTGTGGTTGGCAAGATTACCTTTAATTTTTTTGTATGGAGTTGGCCTTTACAGTCTTTTGCTAACGGAAAACATATTTTCAGTAGCAGCGATTAGAACAATTCAGCTCTTACGTTCGGCTCATGCGGTAAGCTTTTTGTTAACCCTGTTTACCTCCTTTTTCCTTTATAATGTTGTTTTATCTTTTAGAGGAACACCTTGGTTTAATTTTCTTTTGGTTTTTTCGGTTAGTCTACCGATTTTTCTCCAGGGTCTTTGGTGTATTAATCTGGAAGAAAAGTTAACAGCCAGAACCTGGCTTTACTCATTGGGTTCAGCCTTGTTTTTAGGAGAGATTGCTTTAGCTTTTTCTTTTTGGCCTGTGACTGTAGCTGTTGGTTCGCTTTCTTTAACAACCAGTCTTTATATTCTCTTGGGACTGATTCAGTACCATTTCAGCGAAAAGCTTTTCCGCCGGACTATTAATGAATATATTGGCGTAGGTATTGTTATCCTAATTGTTGTTTTTTTAACAACTCATTGGGGTGGATAAAATTTAGAGAGATTTCAAGAAAGGGGAGGAGTGTAATCGCCAAACCTTTAATTATAAAAATAATATCCTATAATAAATAGAGGAGTTTTCACAAAAATTATAGGTTAGTTTTCACGATTTAGCAAAATTTTTTAGGATTGCCAACTGATATACTTTGATATAGTTAACGGAGAAGATTGTGGATAACTCCGAGGAGCTGTTCTAAGGATAAAATAATAAAGAGAAATGTTTTAGGAGAGAGAAAAAGTTTTTATATTTTTCTTTAAAAGCAATTCTTTTATCCCCTAAAAAAGAGTGAGACAATCATTGAGAGGATAAGAAGTTTTCTTCCTGGTATTAGTTCGCACAATGTAGCTTTTGCGACATCCTCTGAATCTACTCTCGAGAGGAGTAAGTAAAATCAGAAATTTAAAATTTAAAAAAATAAAGAAAGATTTTTCAGAAAAAATCCAACCACGGTTCTATTTTTTTCTAATTCTCCCTTAATAAGGTCTCTTAGTTCTTTTTACCTAATCCCCCAATAAAACCCGAAGATTTAGCTTCAAACAGCCTCAAAATAGGTTCATCACTTCCCTAGGCTTGAAACTAAAGAAAAAGATATGTTATACTGCCTTTCCTAATTAATAGTTATAGTTATGGAGTATTTATCAGATTAAGAGAGTTTTAATAAATTAAGAGAAGGAGAAGTAAGGTGGTTAAAGTTCTTAAAGACATTTGGGAAGAGTTTTTAGGACGTTTTCTGGATTTTGTTGTTTCAAGCCTGTTGGGATTGAAGGAAAAAGATAATTCAGAACGTCGTTTGCGAAGTTATTATAGTATTTATAGCAAAGAGCTGGAAGCTATCGACAAGAGCTAAGTTTTTTTGCTGTAAAAAATAGGTTCTTATTTATAAACAAGGTAAGAAATTAATAAAAGTATTTTGGGTAGTTGATAAGAATTCTTTAGCTGAATTTTGGTTGTTTATCAACTTTCTTATCACTACCTAAAATATAATTTTTTCTTACCTTGTCTTTTTCAGAAGGGCCGTTTGACTAGCGGCTTTTTTGATGGTTGTTTTTCTTTAACTAATGTCGTACAATATTTTTGATGAATGAAGAGAAAAAAATTGCCCGCTCTGAAGTTGATCGACTTATTGAAGAATTTTTAGAGTATCTGGAAATTGAAAAAAATTGCTCCCCTCTTACTATTCGTAACTACCGGCATTATTTAAAACGTTTTTCTTATTGGCTAAAGGCTAATTTTCCTAAAATTAGCCTAGGTTCACTTAGCCTTGACATTATTAAGAAATATAGGGTCTTTTTATCACGATTTACAGCCCAAAACGGTAATTCCCTATCACGTATCACTCAAACCTATCATGTGATAGCCTTACGGGCTTTTTTACGCTATTTAATCAAAAATGATTATAGGACAATTGCGCCGGAAAAAATTGAGCTTCCGAAAACTCAAACCCAAAGTTTAAAATTCCTAACTACCGAGCAAGTTGAGCGTTTGCTTGGACAACCTGAAATTTCAAAGCCCCAAGGTTTGCGTGATAAAGCAATTTTGGAAACCTTGTTTTCTACAGGTCTGCGGGTTAGCGAATTAGTTAGGCTTAATCGTGACAAAATTGATTTAAATCACCGTGAATTTGGGGTTGTTGGTAAGGGTGGTCGAGCCAGAGTGGTTTTTCTCTCTAAATCAGCTGCTGAATGGATTGGGAGATATCTTGCTTCGCGTCATGACAAATGGGAACCTTTATTTATCAGGTTTATTAAAAATCCGGAGGTAGTTGAAGACGGGAAAAAACTACGCCTAGGTGTTCGTTCTATCCAGAGAATTGTTAAAAAGTATGTTAAGAGGGCTAAAATACCAGTAGATGCTACGGTTCATACTCTTCGTCATTCGTTTGCTACTGACTTATTAATTGCTGGAGCTGACATTCGCAGTGTACAGGAGCTTTTAGGTCATAAGAATATTTCGACAACTCAAATCTATACTCATGTTACCAATAAACAGCTCCGGGATGTACATGAAGCTTTCCATGGGAGAGGAAAATAAGTAAGAGAAAAACCACTGGCTTGGAAGCATTGTCAGATCAATAAAGATGACAATATCACTAAAGTGATCAGTGGTTTTTTAGTCTTTAAGCGGAAAGGGAAATCTTCTTAGTTGATATTTTTTTCAGTTTCATCTTAAAGAAATTCTTTTTGGCAAAATGGCCAAAAAGAGCAATTTCTTCTTCCCAGTAAATTTCTATTCCAGTATTATGGAATTCACCTTTCCAAAGGTCCCTCAAGTCAAAAAGAGCGACAACGATTTCACCTGGTAAGATTTTTTTAAAATCTTGATTATCAGCTTTACTGATTTTGATTTTAATAAAATTAACAGATGAATATCTGATTTCTTCACTGTCCTCTTGAAAAAATTGCAACTCATCAATTTTATTTTGGGGAGTTGGTTCTTTTCCCATGAGAACTTCAAAAATCTTTTCTTCAACAATCTTTCTCAAGACTATGTTTGGAAATTTTTCCCCTGACATTTTAATTCACCTTCCCTATTTAATTTTTAATATTGCTAACGGTTGCTTTATTAACCGTTTAATTTAAAGAGAGACATTATTGTACTAGAAATTATTTGAAAAGTCAATTCTATAGGATATTTAGAGAGTTTCATAACTTAAAACAATAGAAGCGGTAATTTCTGATTCCCCGGGTTGGATTTGAGTTGCTGATTCTGACATTTCACTATCTTCGCCAACGGCTTTGGGAACATAAAGACGGTTTTGGTAATCGGTAATACTTTCACTGATATTAACAATCCGGCCAAGCTTTAAACCACCGGCATTAGCAATTTCTTTAGCCTTTTTTTTAGCTTTTTCAATAGCCTGTTTTCTGGCTTCCATCTTTAATTCTTCCAATTTTTCATCATCAATGGTAAAGCTTAAATTACCAATTTGGTTAGCTCCCAGCGAGCTGGCGGTATCAATTACCTGGTTGATTTTCTCAAAATCTTTAATTTTAATTTTTAAAGTGATATTAGTGTTGTAACCAATAATTTTTTGTCCGGCCCGGTAATCATATTCGGGGTAAATGCTGTAATTAATAGTTTTAATATATTTTTCCTCAATCCCTAACTTCTTTAGTTCGTCATTAATCTTGTTAATTTTTTCATTAGCTTCTTTTTGAGCTGCTTCAACAGTTGGTTTGTTAATTTGGATACCGACATTGATTTCAGCTGTATCAGGGATAGCCGTGATTTTCCCTTCAGCTTCAATGTCGAATGTATTTTTTTTCTCAGTTGTGGTTTGAGAAACTGAGAAAGGAATAGGACCAATAAAACGAAAATATAAACTTAAAATGGCTAAAATAATTAAAGTAAAACCAGTGAGTTTGCCATAATCATTTTTGAAGAATTTTTGCAACGTTTTTGATTTTTTCATATTGTTTCTTTTTTTAACATAATTTTTTATTCAAGGCAAGTAACTGCAGCAACAGTGTCATTAGGTTTATTGAAGCGCATGAAGATAACTCCCTGGGTATCACGGCCTAACCGAGGGACATTTTTAACCGGCAGTTTAATAATTTGAGCCCTTCTGCTGGTTAAAATAATCTGGAATACTTTTTCATTGATAATCCGACAGGCAACAATCTCTCCTGTTTTGGGCGTGACATGAGCGGCACGAATACCAATACCGCCTCTTTTTTGAAGACGATATTCATCAAGTGAAGTTCTTTTGCCAAGGCCATGTTCCATAATAATTAGAACATCACGAAAAATTTTTTTCCTTCTGTCTTTGGGTTTCTTCAGCTTGGGAGGAAAAACTTCCATGCCTATCACATAATCATTTTTTTTAAGACGGATGCCTCTGACACCCATGGTATCGCGTCCGGTTGGGCGAACATCTTTTTCTTTAAAGCGGATTGATTTTCCTTGATGAGAAACTAGAAAAACATGGTCATCCTGTGAGGAAAGTTTAATCCAACAGAGTTCATCGTCTTTATTGAGTTTGATAGCAATTAATCCTGAAGTACGAATATTGCTAAAAGCCTTAATTTTTGTTTTCTTAATAATCCCCTTACGGGTAACCATTAATAAAAACTGATTTTTGCCCTGATTTTCCAAAAGATTGGCTGATAAAACAGCTTGGATTTTTTCATCTTGAGAAATATTAATAAGATTGATAATAGCTTGTCCTTTAGCCTGTCGGGAGCCTTCGGGAATTTCCCAGACGCGAATAGCAAAAACCCGTCCTCGATTGGTAAAGAATAAAATTGTGTCATGAGTTTTGGTAGCTAAAAGATTACAGACTTCATCTTCGGCTTTAGTGGTCATTCCTGAGACTCCCTTCCCTCCTCTTTTTTGCGAACGATAGGTGCCTATTGGTAGTCTTTTGATATAACCGCCTTTGGTTAAAGTAACTAGACAGTTTTCTTGAGGGACTAAGTCTTCTTCATTGAATTCACCTAGGGGTTGGGCGTAAACCTTAGTTTTGCGACTATCGCCGTACTTATTTTTAATTTCTATTAATTCTTTTTTAATAATATCCAGAATTTTTTTAGGATTTTTTAATAAATCAGTTAGATAGCCGATTTTTTTCATAACTTCCTTGTAATCATCTTCAATTTTCTTTCTTTCTAAAGCCGCCAGTCGGCGTAGTTGCATTTCCAAAATAGCTTCAGCCTGGATTTCCGTTAACTTAAATTTATCCATTAAATTGGTTTTAGCCTGCGAAGCGTCTTTAGATTTTTTAATAGTGGCAATAACAGCATCAATATTATCAACGGCGATTTTTAAACCTTCTAAGATGTGAGCTTGTTTTTTGGCTTCTCCAAGTTCAAAAATAGTTCTTTTGGTGACTACCTTTTGCCGGTGTTTGATAAATTCCGTTAAGATTTGTTTTAAATTCAAAGTCATTGGAATACCGTTTACTAAAGTAACCATGTTAACTGGGTAACTTGTTTGCATTTGAGTGTTTTTATAAAGATTATTAAGGATGGTTTTTGGTTTAGCCGTCTTTTTAAGTTCAATAACAACTCTTAAGCCTTGACGGTCTGATTCATCGCGCAGATCAGTGATTCCCTCAATTTTCCTTTCTTTAACCAGTTGAGCAATTTTAGCCACAAGATTAGATTTATTGACTTGGTATGGAATTTCCGTGATGACAATTCGGAATTTTTCTCCTTTCCTTTCTTCAATTTCAGCCTTAGCCCGGATAATAATTTTACCATTGCCAGTGGTATAAGCCTGAAGAATATCTTTTTTATTGTAAATAGCGGCGCCGGTTGGGAAATCCGGTCCTTTGATAAATTTCATTAAATCGTCCTCAACGCTAACTTCAGATTCAAAACTAGTTAAAAGAGCTTTTTCGCTTTGGTTATCATCAAGAGATATTTTTTTAATCTCAAAGGTTCCCTCTCCCCTTTTTTCTTCTTGATTTTCTTCTGAGAATAGTTCCTTATCAAGAGGGACAACTTTTCCTTTTTCAATCATAAAAATGGTGGCATCTATAACTTCGTTAAGATTATGAGGCGGAATTTTGGTTGCCATACCGACGGCAATTCCATCTGATCCCATGAGAAGCAGATTAGGGATTTTTGAAGGCAGAAAAACTGGCTCTTTTAAACTCCCGTCGAAATTATTCCGGAATTCAACGGTTTGTTTATCAATATCGGTGATCATCTCTTGGGTTATTTTTTGTAGTCTTACTTCGGTATAACGCATCGCCGCAGCTGAATCGCCGTCAATGGAGCCGAAATTTCCCTGGCCGTCGATTAAAGGATAGCGCATAGAGAAATCTTGAGCTAAACGGACAAGAGCATCATAAATAGCCATATCGCCATGAGGATGATATTTACCCATTGTCTCGCCTACTACTTTGGCGCTTTTAGAATGTTTGGAAGAATGTGAAAGACCCATCTGGTGCATTGAATATAAAATACGACGATGAACTGGTTTTAAACCATCTTTAACATCAGGAAGGGCTCGAGCGACAATTACGGACATTGCGTAGTCAAGATAACTTTTTCGCATTTCTTGTGTTATCTCAACTGATTGTAATTTACCGATTAAATTTTTATTCATAATTTAATTAATTAAATTATTTATTTTGTTAAAATAAATAATTTTAAATAAAAGAATTTGTGTTTATTTAATTAAACTGGAGAGCTTAACTAAACATCAAGATTAGCTGTCTTAGCGTGTGTTTGTATAAATCTTTTTCTAGGTAAAACTTCATTCCCCATTAACATTGTAAAAACCTCATCAGCTTTTTGAGCATCCTCAACGGCGATTTGTTTTAGAATACGATTTTCTGGATTCATGGTCGTTTCCCATAATTGATGAGGATTCATTTCCCCAAGACCTTTATAGCGTTGAATATTGAGTTTCTTAAGTTTAGCATTTTGAGATTTAATTTTTGAAATTACTTTATTTTTTTCTTCTTCATTGTAGACATAATAATTCTCTTTACCAACCTGGATTTTATAAAGAGGCGGAAGGGCAATATAAAGAAAACCTTGTTCGACAAGCGGTTTTAGGTGACGGTAAAAGAAAGTTAAAAGTAAAGTTGTAATATGTTCACCGTCAACATCAGCATCAGTCATAACAATAATACGCTGATATCTAATTTTACTTAGATTTAAAGTCTCCCCTATCCCCATTCCTAAAGCGATAATTAGATCTTTTAATTCTTCGAAGTTAATAATTTTGTCCAAATGGGCCCTTTCTGTATTTAAGATTTTACCTCCTAAAGGTAAAATAGCCTGAAATTTACGATTTCTCCCCTGCTTTGCTGAACCTCCGGCTGAATCGCCTTCGACAATAAAAAGCTCTGATTGTGAGGGGTCTTTTTCTTGACAATCAGCCAGTTTACCGGGCAAAGAATTAGCAAAAAACTCACTTTTTCTAATAACTGCTTCTTTAGCTGCTCTGGCAGCCATTCTGGCTCTTGCAGCCAAATTAATTTTCTCAATAATTTTTTTTGCTTCAGCTGGATGTTCCTCAAAATAAATATCTAAACCATTTTTAACAACCGTAGCCACAATTCCCTGAACTTCGGAATTATTAAGCTTAGCCTTAGTTTGTGACTCAAATTGAATTTTATCAGTTGGCATTCTAATGGCAACAACGGCAGTTAAACCTTCTTTAGTGTCATCGCCAGTGAAACCACCATTACCTTCTTTAAGAAAACCGGATTTTTTACCATAATCATTAATCGTACGGGTTAAAGCAATACGAAAACCGGTTAAATGTGTTCCCCCATCTTTGGTGTTAATAACATTAACAAAAGATTCTATATTTTCCGAAAAACTGTCGTTAAATTGAATAGCAACCTCACAATTAATTTCCCCTTCGCCTCCGTTAATAAAAATAGCTTCATGAAGTGTCTTTTTATTACGATTTAAAAAACTAACTAACGATTTTACTCCGCCCTCAAAATAAAATTGAGCAGAACGATTGTTTCTTTCGTCTTTTAAATAGAATTTTAAACCAGGAACTAAATAAGCTCTTTCTCGGATTAATTCCTCAACAATTTTATAACTAAAAACGTTTTCCTCTTTAAAAATTTCTTTATCGGGGATGAAAATGGTAGTTGTTCCGCTGTCACTGGCTCTCCCTTTTTCCTGAACCGGTGTTATCGCTTTACCTCTTTTGTACTCTTGGATATATTTTTTACCCCCACGATGGACCTCAACTTTTAAATAGGAAGATAAGGCATTAACAACCGAGATGCCGACACCGTGAAGCCCTCCGGAAACTTTATATGTTTGACTGTCAAACTTAGCTCCGGCGTGGAGCTTGGTCATAGCGACTTCTAAAGCCGAAAGGCCGGATTTGTGTTTATCAACAGGGATTCCTCGTCCGTCGTCTTTAATAATAGCTGAGCCGTCATTTTTTAAGGTAATCCAAATATTTTTGGTAAAACCCATTAATGACTCGTCAACAGAATTATCAACGACTTCAATTAAAAGATGATGAAGGCCTTTTCCATCAGTGGAACCAATATACATTCCTGGTCGGCGTCTAACTGGCTCTAAGCCTTCAAGGACTTTAATCTGTGATGCATTATAGTCGGATGGAGTGGGCATATTATACTTATTTTAACCTAAACTGGGTAGGAAATCAAGAGATTTTCTATGAGTAAGCGGGGGTTAACATTGCTCTTTAAAAGAATAAGACTCTTTTGTAAATTATGAATAATTTTAGCTATTTGTTTTACCCCTAAGTTGTTTTGTCGATGATTTTTTTTTGAATCTTGAATTTTTTGGCGAAGAAGCTCTCTTAAAAAGAAAATTTGGTTTTGACAGAATTCCAGAGCTTGTTCCTGATTTTGGCTATATTTTTCAACCATTAAAATTTTTTGACCAGGTGAAGATGATAAAAGAGAGTTAAAAATTGGAGCTTGGGAGTCAATAATTAATTGATCAGGGGCTTTTTTATCTGAAAGATGAATTGTTTGACAGCGTGAAGCAATTGTTGGGAGAAGATTCTTTCCGTTCGGAGCCGTTAGGATAATCCTTGAACTTTGTGGTGGCTCCTCAAGAACTTTTAACAAAGAATTTTGAGCTGGTAGGGTCATTTTCTCTGCTTCATTAATCAAAACAACAACAGCTTCGGCTGAAAATGGTTTTAGAGAAACCTTCTCCTTTAGCTCTTTAATTTGAGCAATTTTGATTGATTTTTCTCCTTCAATTAGATGAAAATCAGGATTATTTTTCGTTTGGCCACCTAAAAAATTTTTGGCTTCAATTAAAGCTCTTTCTTGTCTTTTTTGTTTATTAGCGCCGGTGATTAAAATTGAAGCCAACATTTTGAGTTTTACGAAAAACAAGTTTGCTTATTCTGTTGACATTTTAACATACTTTACCGATAATAAAATATATATGGTTTCTACTGTCCAGACGCCAGTTAATTCATCTTCGGAAAAGACAATTGCCGATATTTTGTTTACTACTGGCATTCTTTCAGAAGAAAAACTGAAGACGGTTAAGTTGGAAAATATTAATACCGGCCAGTCACTGAAACAAATTATTCTTACTCATAATTTTGCCAATGAACAACAAATTGCTCGGGCTGAAGCAGAGCTTTATAATATTCCCTTTATTGATCCTGACGAAAAAGCTATTTCTCCCGAAAGCTTAAGCTTGATTCCCCGAGCAGTGGCGGAAAAATATATTTTAATTCCTTTTGATTATGATCGGGCCAAAAACGAACTCTCCGTAGCGATGTCTAATCCCTTGGATTTAGAAACGATTGAATTTATCGAAAAGAAAGCCGGAGCAAAAATTAAGCCCTTTATGGGGACAACAGAAAAGATAAATAAGACGATTGCGAGTGCTTACGATCAACCTCTTTCTGCTGAAGTTAAAGCCGCTCTTAAAGAGGTTAGCCCTCTGGCGCCGGAGAGCCAAACAATTGATATTGCTAATTTGGGGAATGTTATCCGTGAAGCACCGGTAGCCAAAATTGTTGCTACTGTTTTAGAGTTTGCTATTAAGGCGAGGGCTTCAGACGTTCACATTGAGCCCCATGAGGACAAGACTAGAATTCGTTACCGAATTGACGGGATTTTGCACGAAAAATTAATTTTGCCAAAGAAAGTTCATGAAGCAGTTATTTCCCGTATTAAAATTCTTTCGGGGATGAAGATTGACGAAAAGAGAATTCCTCAGGATGGCCGTTTTAACTTCAAGGCAGATAATCAAGAAGTAGATTTGCGTGTTTCTTCTCTGCCGACTGTTTTCGGAGAAAAAATAGTTATGAGGTTATTGAAAAAATCCGGCGGGGTTCCTGATTTGCCGGAACTAGGTTTAAGGGGAAGAGCTTTGAAAAACCTGGAAGATGCCATTTTAAGACCTCATGGAATTATTATTGTTTGTGGACCTACCGGTTCTGGTAAAACAACTACTTTATATTCCGCTTTATCACGGATTAATACCGCTAAAGTTAATATTATTACCCTGGAAGATCCGGTAGAATATCAGATTTTAGGTGTCAATCAA
The DNA here is from genome assembly GCA_964591885.1 of uncultured Gammaproteobacteria bacterium. GTDB lineage: Bacteria > Patescibacteriota > Microgenomatia > PFEM01 > JAPLYW01 > CAZQCJ01. Next base: position 2,947 of record CAZQCJ010000033.1, on the reverse strand, counting down.
GTCCAGGTTAATCCGGCGGCTGGTTTAACCTTTGCTTCAGGGATGAGAAGTTTTTTGCGGCAAGATCCAAATATTATCATGGTTGGAGAGATTCGCGATAAAGAAACTACCGAGTTAGCTATTCAAGCTGCCTTAACCGGCCATCTGGTTTTTTCTACTCTTCATACTAATGATGCAGCTGGGGCTATTCCTCGTCTTCTAGATTTAGGCGGAGAGCCTTTCTTATTGGCTTCAGCAATGACTTGCATTGTGGCTCAAAGAGTTTTGAGGCGTACTTGTGAACATTGTAAAGAAAGCTATACTCCAGTTACAGAAGTGGCAGAAGATATTAAAAAAGTTTTGGGTCCTCTTTATCAGCAGAAGGACGAAAAATTAAAACTCTACCGGGGTAAAAAGTGTGCTGAATGTAATAATACCGGCTTTTTGGGTCGAGTGGGAATTTTTGAAGTTTTACCGATTACGGAAAAGATTGCTCGTCTAACTCTTGAGAGGTCTGCAGCTGGAGCTATTCAGAAACAGGCTTTGGAGGAAGGAATGATTACCATGAAACAAGACGGTTACTTGAAAGTTATAGAAGGAATAACTACCATAGAAGAAGTATTAAGAGTAGCGGAAGAATAAGGGAAACCTTGTTGTTTTGCAAGTTTGAAATATATTTAAAAGATAATGGAAGTAAAAGAATTATTAGAATATACCATTAATAAAAAAGCGTCTGATTTGCACTTAATTTCCGGGGTGCCACCGATGGTCCGCGTCAATGGAATCCTCTCCCCTATTACTGGTAAGGAGGTTTTAACTCCTCAAGAAGCCGAAAAATTAGTTTTTGCCTTGGTTAACGATGAGCAAAAAGAAATTTTATTAGTTAATAAAGAACTTGATTTTTCTTTTGATTATCAAGGGCAAGGGCGTTTTCGTATTAATACCTACTATCAAAAAGGGAATTTAGCTGCGGCTTTAAGACTTATCCCCAATCAAATTCCCAAAATCAACGAACTTGGCTTGCCGGAAATCTGTCATCAATTTACCCAATTGAAACAAGGTTTTATCTTAGTCACAGGTCCGACCGGTCACGGGAAATCAACAACTTTAGCAGCAATGATTGATGAAATTATTCAAACTCGTCCGGTTCATATAGTGACCATTGAAGACCCGATAGAATACGTTTTTCGTCATCAGAAAGCAATTGTTTCCCAAAGAGAGCTTCGGGCCGATACCCATTCGTGGCAGATTGCCCTTCGCTCTTGTTTAAGGGAAGATCCTGATGTTGTTATGGTTGGTGAAATGAGAGATTATGAAACTATCGCTTCGGCTTTGACCATTGCCGAAACAGGCCATTTAGTTTTTGCTACTCTCCATACTAATTCAGCGGCTCAGACGATTAACCGAATTATCGATGTTTTTCCGGCTAATCAACAAGCTCAAATTAAAACCCAACTGGCTTCAGTCTTGGAAGCGGTTCTTTCACAGCGGTTGTTACCGTCTCTGTCAGGAGGGAGAATTCCGGCTGTTGAAATTTTGATCAATACTCCAGCGGTCGCTAATGCCGTTCGTGAAGGGAAAACCCAAATGATTGACACTATTCTTCAAACTTCTTCTGAGCTGGGAACAAAAACACTGGAAATGGATTTGGCTCAATTAGTTAAAGAAGGTAAAGTTAGCCTTGAAACGGCTCGGGCTTTTGCCTTGAGACCAGAAGAGTTAATGAGATTAACTAAGAACCGTTAAATATGGAAAAGTTCAGATATCAATCTTTTTTTCATTAACATTCAAAAAAAATCTTGTTTTAAATTTTTATGGAAAAATTTAAATATAAAGTTAAGGATAAAAACGGTAAAACAGCTAGCGGTCTTGTTGAAGCAAGCAACATTAATCAAGCGGCAAAAATTTTACGTGAGCGTGGTTTGTTAATAATCGCTTTAAACAAAAAGGAAGAAAATTTAGTCTTTCAGGTAAAAAAAGGTTTGGGAAGAATTACGGTTCAGGATAAAGTTAACTTTACTCGTCAGCTCGCAACAATGATTAATTCCGGGATGACAATTACGGAGTCTTTAAGTATTTTGGAACCCCAGACCTCTCCTTCGCTGGGGCGTTTAATCAGTGATGTTTTACGTGATGTGGAAAGTGGTGTAAGTTTAGCTGAAGCTTTGGAAAAACATAGTGCGGTTTTTGATCGAATTTACATTGCTCTGATTCGTTCCGGAGAAACTGCTGGTGTTTTGGATAAGGTTTTGTCGCGACTGGCTGACAATCTAGAAAAACAATCTGAATTCAGACGAAAAATTAAAGGAGCAATGGTTTATCCTGTGATTGTTATTGGCGGGATGATTGCTGTAATAGCAGTGATGATTATTTTTGTTATTCCTAAGTTAACAATTATTTATGAGGAATTTCAAGCTGATTTACCGCCAACAACGAAGTTTTTAATTGCTCTTTCTAAGTTTGCAACTAATTATTGGTGGCTGGCTCTAACTCTTATTGGTGGTTTGTTTTTTTTAGGTCGCCTTTTATCAAAAAATCCCCTTTTCCGTCTCCAATTCGACGAGTTTTTGTTTAAAGTTCCGATTGTCGGCAAATTAAGAAAGAGTATGATCTTAACAGAATTTACTCGTACCTTGGGTTTGTTAATTGGGAGCGGTATTTTGATTGTGGAAGCAATTGATGTGACTACTAAATCTTTAAACAGCCCTAATTATGAAGAAAAAATGAAAGAAGTTTCCAAGGAAGTTGAAAAGGGCCTGCCTTTGGCTATGGCTTTAGCTAAAACGGAAATTTTCCCCCCCATTTTACCGCAGATGGTGGCTGTTGGCGAGGAAACCGGTAAGTTGGATGAAGTTTTGGGAAAGGTTTCTGTCTATTTTGAACAGGAAGCTGATAATGCTGTTAAAGGATTGACAACGGCGATTGAGCCTCTTATTATGATATTATTAGGTGTTGGGGTTGGTTTTTT
>CAZQCJ010000032.1:0-5070 GCA_964591885.1 uncultured Gammaproteobacteria bacterium | reverse complement strand
TAAGGTGAGGGTTGATTAGTGTCTTGAATGAAATCACCCAAAAAAGAGTCTTCCTCATCTCCGACTGGCTTTTCCAAGGAAGTTGTTTCTTGGGCAATCTTAAAGATTTCCTGAACTCGCTGGGGAGTCAAATCCATTTTTTTAGCCAGTTCTTCATGAGTTACTTCCCGACCTAACTCTTGCGTCATTCTTCTCGCTGTCTGGCTTAACTTGTTAATCGTTTCTACCATATGAACCGGGATACGAATAGTTCTGGCTTGATCAGCAATCGCCCGAGTAATCGCCTGCCGAATCCACCAAGTCGCATAAGTAGAGAATTTATAGCCTCTTCGCCAATCATATTTTTCCACCGCTCGCATCAAACCCTGGTTGCCTTCCTGAATTAAATCCAGGAAAGTCATCCCCCGGCCTAAATAACGTTTGGCGATGGAAACAACTAGACGAAGGTTGGATTGAATCAATTTAGCTCTGGCTTTTTTCTCCCCCTTTTCAATCCTCTGGGCCAAATCAACCTCCTCCTCTGCTTTTAGCAACGAGACACGCCCAATTTCCTTAAGATACATTCGAACCGGATCAGTTAAAAGTTTGTCGCCGATGGTCGCTAAAACTTCCAATTCTTTAGAAAGTTCAGAGGTTGCTTTTTCGTCCTCGGCAATTTCCTCTTCAGTTACAGTTTCAAAAACATCAATTTTCTGTTCTAAAAGCTTACTGTAAAGACCATCAACTTCTTCCAGTTTTTCTTCAGCATCAGGGAAAATTTTTAAAATCTCCTCTTGGGTAACAAAACCTTGTTTTTTCCCTTTTTCCAAAAGCTTTTTAATTTCTTCTTGCCTTTTATTATCTTTTTTAACTGATTTAACTGGTTTTTCTTTCTTAATTTTTTGGGCTTCTTTTTTTTCTTTTTTCTTAATCATAAATTTATTCCTCTCCGAAAGATTTTAAATTTGATGATAAATCACGGAACTCCTCGTGATATTTTTTTAATTTTTTCTTTTCTTCAGAAGAAAGCTTATTTTCTTTCTCTAATGTCTTTATTTTACCAGAAATATCGCCTAATTTCTCCATTAAATCAATTCTCCTTAGACGTTTAAGAATTTTAGCAAATTCTTTTTCAAATCTTTCCTCACTCTCAAATAAATCTCCTAAATCAACCAGGTAAAGCTGATTGAAAGTTTCTACTAATTCCGGCTCAAGCATTTTTGCTAAGCGTTCACTATTAATCTTCTGATGACGCTGAAAATAATCCTTTAAAGTTGCCAGAATTTTTGCCAAGCGATAAGTCTTAACTAAATTAGCTACATTCCTTTTCCGTAATAAATCCCACTGGCCGGATTGAAAAACTAAAGACAGCAGATATTCTTCTAAAATTTCTCTTCTGGTTTTTTCCTTATCAACAGTTGGTTTGGTAAAAATAGCTTGGCCAACACCACTTTCTCTCTGGCTAGCCTTAGTTTTTTCAATTTCCTTAGCGATTGCCTCTTCACTTACCTGAAGACGATTAGCTAATTCACGAACATAATGCTCCCGAACAATCTCATTGTTGATTTTAGCTAAAACTAAGATAAACTCTTCGCTAATTTTCTTTTTACCCTCAATTGTTTTAGCGTCAAAACGTTTAAAAGCTGAATCCAACAAGTAATCATAAACCGGGATAGCTTTTTTAACTAATTCTCGCCATAAAGCTGGGTTTTTCTGGGCAATTTCATCAGGATCTTTTCCTTCCTTGCTTTCAACTACTCGAATCACCATCTCTCCGGCTTCAGCTGTCTCAATCCCTCGACGAGCAGCTTGATCACCAGCTAAATCTTGGTCTAAAGCCAAAACCAAATTCTGGGTAAAACGGCTAATAAGCTTTACTTGAAGTTCGCTTAAAGCAGAACCTTTGATTGCCAAAACATTCTTTACCCCAACCTGAAAAGAGGAAATCATATCTAACTCACCTTCAACTAAAACCGCTTGGTCTTTTTTTTTGATTTCTTCTTTAGCTTCTAGCAAACCAAATAAAAGCTCTGACTTGTGGTAAAGGGGAGTTTCCGGTGTATTAACATATTTAGCTTCCTTAGCCTCTTGGCCAAGCAATCTCCCGGCAAAGCCACGAACATTACCACGATAGTCTTTTAAAGGAAAGATTAAGCGGTTGCGAAAACGATCGTAAAAATCGCCTCTTTGACTTTTAATTATTAGGCCTACTCTTTCCAAATCCTGAATTTTGTAATCTTTTTTACCCACTAAATAAGCTTGTAAACTCCGCCAAGAGTCAGGGGCAAAACCGACTTTAAACAAAAGCAATGATTCTTTTTTAATCCCCCGGCCAAGAATATAATCTAGAGCTTTTTTACCAGAAGGATGTTTTAAAAGCAAAAAGTGATAAAACTCGGCTGCTAAATGATTAATTTCATATAAAAGCTGTTTGTTTCTTTCATCTTCGGAAGGCTGAAAACGAGTTAATTTTACCCCGGCTTTTTTGGCTAATTCTCTAACTGCTTCGCCAAAATCCAGATTCTCAATCTTCATTAAGAACTTAAAAACATCACCGCCCTCATTGCAAGCGCCAAAACAATGCCAAATCTGTCTTTCGGGCGAAACCATAAAAGAAGGTGTTTTCTCGGAATGGAAAGGGCAAAGGGCTTTAAAATTACGACCGGCTTTTTTTAAAGGAACGTAATTGTTGATTAGTTCAACAATATCGATTTTTCTTTTAATTTCTTCTAGTTGATCCATAGGGTTTTCTTTTTTTACCGCATATTTTCCGCAAAATTAACGCGTCTCTTGGCGGAGAGGGCGGGATTCGAACCCGCGATAACCTTACAGCTATACATCTTCTCCAAAGATGCGCACTAGTCCACTATGCGACCTCTCCTTAATCTAAGCCAACTTTATCTGCTGAATCTTTTCTGTTTCTCCCCTCATTTTTTCTGCTTTTTCCAGTAAATCAGCTTCTTTTTCAAAAGCTAATCTTTTTTTCGCCTCTTCAAATTTTAACCAGTCAATGGCTTCTGTTTCAAAATTAAAACTTTGATTAGCTTCTTGAGTATATTTCATTAAATAAAAAACTACAGTTTTAAGAATCTTTTGTTTATCCCAAACAAAAAAGAATTTTTCATCTCCAATTTTACCTAAAACTTCAGCTTCCACCCCAGCTTCCTCCTCAACTTCTCTTTTAGCTGCAATTAATGAACTCTCTCCTCTTTCAATTTTTCCCTTAGGCAAACGCCACTTTTCATTATCGGTTGGTTTGACTACCAACCATAAAATTCCTTCCGGTTCTGAACGGAAAACAATTCCTCCAGCCGAAAACTCTCTTTTAACCTTTTTTTTATTAGATTTCATGGCGCCCCTGGGAGGATTCGAACCTCCGACCTCCAGTTCCGGAAACTGATGCTCTTATCCCCTGAGCTACAGGGGCAAGGTAAAGCGGAGAGTACAGGAGTCGAACCTGTTAGGGATTGCTCCCATTGGTTTTCGAAACCAACGCATTGCCGTCCTGCCCACTCTCCCTCAATTAGCGCGGCCATCCAGAATCGAACTGGAATCGGCGGTTCCGCAAACCGCTACTCTATCCGTTAAGCTATGGCCGCTAATCATTTTTCTAAAGGAATCTGTCGAGTGATCCATTCACCGGACCGGTCAATCCAGGTTTTTTCTGGTTTTTCCTCCGGCAAGTAAGAAGCAAGTATTTTTTGAATAGTTTCTTTTTTCTGATCACCCAAAAGAAGCAATAAACGAAAAGGCATTCTTTCCAACCCATCAACTAGCAAAATCGCCTGTTCTCCTTCACTTTCAAACCAGAATCTTAAAAGTTGTTCCCAAAGATAAGTTTTGCCACTAGTCACAATCCCTCTATTTGTAATTTGGTGTTCAACTTCTTCAGGTTTAACCTGAGAAAGAATATAAGAGAAAAAAGTTAAAGCCACAATAACGGCAATCAAAAACCATTCTTGAAGAAAAACTAAAATAATACCAACTAAAAAAACAATGGCCCCAATGGTAGCAAAACGCTCCCGACTTAATCTTTTAAAAAGGCGCGAGGACGAACGCCAAGTCAATAAAACCTTCAGTGGTTCCGGCTTCCCATTTGTTAAAGAGCTTCTAATCTGGTTTTTTGCTTCTTTGTCTTCGGCAGTCATCATTATTAATTATAACATTTAAAATAAATTCATCGAATGGCGGTGAGGGTGGGATTCGAACCCACAAGCCTCTTGCGAGGCAAAGGTTTTCAAGACCTTCCGGATAGCCATTCCCTGCACCTCACCTTATGCGGAGAGTGTGGGAGTCGAACCCACTCTGGGCTTTCGCCCAGCAAGTTTAGCAAACTTGTGTCCTACCGTCAGACTCACTCTCCTTATGCTCCCATTATTATACCAACAAAAGCTTGTTTCGGCTACTTCTCAGCTATTAATTCCCCGATAAATGCTTCAAAAATCCCAATCAACTTAAGTTGAATTCGGTAATTCCTATAACGAAGAGTACAAGTTCCCATATAATTATTCCTATGTTTTTTACCTCTTGGTTCTTTAATCGTAGGTTTTATAAAACAACTTTCTGGTAAATCTAAAAGATCAGCCCAAAAGTTTTTAACTTTCTCGTAATCATGAGTTGTATGAATTTGAAGATGTAAAGAGAATTTTCTTCTATCTAAATCAAAAGATTTTTTTAATAATTTTAGGAACAGTAAAAGTAAATATGGATCACTATTAACAAAATTAACAGCATTGCATGCAGGATATTTGGCTCCTTCACATCCATATAATATCGCCGCCAAAAATTTCGCTTGATTTTTACTTATAGAGTTTATTTGGGGAATAACTGAGATTTCAGAGTTCTTTAATTTTTTTCTTATTTTTTCATTCCTAACAATTAAAGTCTCCCATCTATTACTAGGCAAATCATAACACCAATTTCTTATAGTGCTACTAGGAATATTGAATTTCTCTCCTATCCTTTTAAAGGATAACTTTTCTTTTTTTCTAATTTCTCTGATTTTTTTGATAAAATCCTCTGAATATCTTTTCATTTTTTACCTACAAATCGTTAATCCCCAGACCTTTTTAAAACCGGCTCTTTTTAGAA
>CAZQCJ010000031.1:0-2801 GCA_964591885.1 uncultured Gammaproteobacteria bacterium | reverse complement strand
AGTTAAATTTTCAATATTAATTGGTTGACTTTCTTTCATTTTTCTCGCTTCCTTTCTTATTTTCCCTGTCTTAAAAAAGTAGGAACGTCAAATTCTTCGCCAAACTCATCCTCTAACGATTCTTCTCTTTTTTCCTCTTGTTCTGTGTCTTCTTTTTCTCCTGTTGTTTTCTCCTCCAAGTCTATTTTATTGATCTTTTTCTCTGGTAATTCCGAGACAATGCCTTCTGGAGCAGGAGCTTTTACTTTGGGCATCATTCTCGCTAGTCTTAATCTCGCTTCATCAAAGCCTGTAGCAATAACAATAATTTTAATCTGGTCAGTCATTTCCTCGTTAATGGTGGCTCCAAAAATAATATTTGCATCAGCATCAGCTGATTCAGAGATAAGTTTGGCCGCTTCTTCTACTTCAAACATGGTTAAATCCGGTCCACCGGTAATATTAAACAAAATACCCTTAGCCCCTTCAATAGAAATATCCAGCAAAGGTGAAAAAATAGCTGATTTGGCGGCAATTTGAGCCCGGTTTTCGCCAACGCCTGTCCCAATCCCTAATAAAGAAGAACCAGCGTCTTTCATGATTGCCTTAACATCAGCAAAATCAACATTAATCAACCCCGGTACAGTAATAATTTCCGAAATCCCCTGAACTCCTTGATTTAAAACGCTATCAACAATTTTAAAGGCTTCAAGCAGGGTCATTTTACGGTCAACGACTTCCATAATCTTTTGATTGGGAATAACAATCAAGGTATCAACTTTGTTCTTTAAATTTTCAATACCTTCCTCGGCAATAACTCTTCTTTTTGTTCCCTCAAAAGCAAAGGGACGAGTTGTGACCGTAATTGTTAAAGCCCCTATTTCTTTGGCTAGTTCGGCAATAATCGGTGCCCCACCGGTAAAAGTACCACCCCCCATACCACCGGCCAGAAAAACCATATCGGTATCAACTAAATACTCACTGATTAAGTCCCGTGATTCTTCGGCAGCCTGGCGACCAATTTCCGGATTACCGCCAGAACCCAAACCGCGGGTTAAATCTTTTCCAATTTGAATTTTGGTTGGAGCTTGATTAGCCAAAAGAGCCTGGCAATCGGTGTTAATAGCGATAAATTCAACCCCTTTGATTTTATCGCCCTCAATCATACTGTTAATAACATTACCGCCACCACCACCAATACCTAAAACCTTTATTTTGGCAAAACTTGCAGAGTCGGGTTTAATTAAAGCCATCTTTGTTCAATTCTTTAGAATCATTAATTCGTCAGAATAATTTTTTTCCGGGCAGGAGAATTTAGTGAGTAGATTTATTATACTACGTCTAAAAAATTTGTATAGTTTTCAATTATATTACGGTAGAAAAGATTTAATCAAGTCGATAAATTTATTGGCTATGCCTTTACCGGGAATTTTGGATAAACTTTTGCTTATCTTTCCTAAAGGGAAAGCTTTTGAACGCGAAGCTTCTTCGTGACCACGATAAACAACTAGACCAGAAGCAACAGCATATTCAGGAGTCTCAATCTCATCAATTAAACCAGTTAAACCCTTGGGTTTGCCAACCCTAACCGGCATGGCCAAAATTCTTTTAGCTGATTCAACTATCCCGACTGTTTGTGCCCCGCCGCCACAAAGAACAATCCCCGAAGGAGTTAAACCGGTAGCCCCACTCTTTTTAATCTCCAAACCAACCATAGTAAAAATTTCATTTAACCTCGGTTTAATAATTCCTTCAATTAAAGTCTTTTTAGAAATATTTTTTGTTTCCTCCATAATCCCTAAATCAGCCAATTTAATTTCATCATCATCTCCCTTTTCTTTTTCTTCCACTTCCTCGTTATTGTTTTTTTTCTTAACTTTTTCCGAGAGGGCAACTTTGATTTTTTCCGCTGCTTCTAAAGAAAGACGTAAGCCGATTGCTAAATCATTGGTTACATTTTTAGCCCCAATCGGTAAAACAGTTGTATAAAAAGGTGAACCCTCAACATAAACGACAATATCTGTTATGCCCCCGCCGATGTCAACTAAAACTACTCCTAACTCTTTTTCAGTTTCAGTAAGAATACTTTCTGCAGCCGCCAAACCTGAAGCAACTAAGTTTTGAGTTTCAATACCAATTTCGGCAACTGAACGAGTCAAATTTTTAATCGCCGTACTAGAGCCGGAAACAATATGTGTTTCAACCTCCAATCTCACGCCACTCATTCCAACCGGATCTTTAATCCCTTCCTGGCCATCAACAGTAAAATAACGAGGGATAACATGAATAACTTCTCTTGAAGCTGGCATCGAAAGAGCCTGGGCTGCCTCAATAACTCTCTTAATGTCTTCTCTTGTAATTTCACTCTCTGGCTCAGCTACTGCGACTACTCCTCGAGAATTACAGGAAGCAATATTCGGACCACTAATGGAAATTAAGGCTCTATTAAGATTATAACCAGCCATTCGCTCAGCCGCCTCAACACAATTCAACAAACTCTCTGTGATTTCTTCAATATTAACAATTTGACCCTTACGAATTCCTTTGGAAGGAGTATTAGCAACCCCCAAAACGCGGATTTTATCTTCGTCTTCTTCAGGCAAAGAAGAAGCAATCACTGTCACTATTTTTGAAGAGCCGATGTCAACACCAGCGATAATTTGTGGTCTGGGCATAAAAATTAATTAAAAAATTACCGGTTTATCAAACCTTAAATCGATTTTTTTAATCGTTTTCCCTTCTATTTTAGCTCTAGATAAAATTAATTGTAAAGAGTCAAGTTGAAAATCAATATCATTTTCAAGATTAAATAAAACCAAAAT